>PABE01000144.1 GCA_002702725.1 Porticoccaceae bacterium | reverse complement strand
TGGGAATCCCGGAACACGGTAAATCCTTCCTTGAGACTTAACTGGAACCAGTCCCGACAGGTGACCCGGTTTCCCGACCAGTTGTGGAAATATTCGTGGGCGACAATGGCCTGGATAGTCTGGAACGATTGATCCGTGGTGATCTCCGGTTTGGCCAACACCGCCGAGGTATTGAAAATATTCAGTCCCTTGTTTTCCATGGCGCCCATATTGAAATCGTCGACCGCGACAATCATGAAAATATCGAGATCGTATTCCCGCCCGTAGATTTCCTCGTCCCAGCGCATGGACTTTTTCAGGGCTTCCATGGCAAAGGCGCATTTATCGAGATCTTTGTCTTCAACGTAAATACGCAGCGCCACATCCCTGCCGCTGGCGGTGACGAACCGGTCTTCGACACAGGAAAGGCTTCCCGCCACCATGGCAAACAGGTAGGACGGCTTTTTGAACGGATCGTGCCAACGGACCCAATGCCGGTCGCCCTCTTCGCCCCTGTCCACCGGGTTGCCGTTGGATAACAGCACCGGATAGCGCGCCCTGTCAGCGATAATGGTGGTGGTGAATTCGCTCATCACATCCGGCCGGTCGAGATAGAAGGTGATCTTGCGAAAACCCTCTGCCTCGCACTGGGTGCAAAACAGCGCCCGTGATTTGTAAAGACCTTCCAGAGACGTATTCTCCTGGGGCTTGATAATCACTTCGGAAAAAAATGTGAACGAATCCGGCACCGCTTCGGTAAGGGTAAGTATTTCGCCACTGTGATGGTACCGGGAGTCGGCGAGTACCTGGCCGTCGATGGCGATGGAAACGATTTCGAGATCAACCCCGTGCAGGGCGAGGGCGGCAATCTGGTTGTCGCTGGCGGGATTGCGGCGCATCGCCAGGGTGGATTTGACCCGGGTTTCCGTCTCCCCCAGCTCCACCACAAGATCGGTCTTGTCGATCAGAAAATCCGGTTCCCGGTAGTCTTTCAGGTAAATGGTGCGCGGTTGACTGTCGCGGTAGGCCATAACAACTCCAGAGGATCAGTGTGCGGACATCGCCACGTGGTAGGCGGTGTATTTGCGAATATTGATGACACCAGTGTCGAGAATAAGATACTGGCCCTTGATACCCTGCAGGGTGCCTTCCATCACCGGTTCTTTATCCAGATTGAAGGAGGCGACTTTTTTGGGATATTCCATCACCGGGTAACGGATACTCAGTGGCCGTCCATCGAGAATGGGCTGCAGGGCCTGAACCCCGA
The DNA here is from genome assembly GCA_002702725.1 of Porticoccaceae bacterium. GTDB lineage: Bacteria > Pseudomonadota > Gammaproteobacteria > Pseudomonadales > Porticoccaceae > NAT127. Next base: position 8,119 of record PABE01000144.1, on the reverse strand, counting down.
AGCGTTTTTCCAGTTCCGACAATTCCGTTTCACAGCGTTCGAGCAATGCGTCCCGGACGGCTTCGAGATCCACAGGCTCGGCATCGCCCTTGAGCATCGCCCGCCAGTCAGTCCGGTCCTTGACATGCTGGCGCAGGGTATCCTCCACGAAGCCGGACTGCTGCCTTGTCTTGACCCGCATAATGGGCAATGCCTGCATTGCGCCCTGGTCAATCCAACGGGTGGGGAGCTGGCTTTCCCGGGTAATTCCGACCTTTACTCCGGAGGAATTGGCGAGGTAGACAATATGATCCACCATGCAGTGCTGCTCCCCCCACTCAGGCTCACGGCAGGTCCCGGCGTCGTAGTGGCATTTTTCAGGGCTCATGATACAGCTGTCGCACTGGGCCAGGGTCTTGAAGCAGGGAAAGCAGAACCCCTGGCTGAAGCTCTTTTTGGTCAACCGGCCACAGTGCTGGCAGTGGATCTGCCCCTGGAATTCCAGTCGCAACCGACGGCCCAGAAGTCCGTTCATGGCGATCCGGGCCCCATCCAGAGGCAGCTGATACAGGATTTCGCCACCCTCAACGTCGGGGAGCTGGACGGCCATTTTGCGCAGGTGGCCCCGGGACTCGCTCAGTTCGCCGGTGCGGCTTTCCGACAGCAGGTCCATCACGACCACTTCAGGGGTTTGGGCTCGTCAGGGGGAACAATCTCCCCTTCCCCGCCGCAGTGCTCGTGCTTTGTGGTGTGGATGAACCCCACCCGCTCTTCCTCCGGTTTATGGAGCTTGTCATAGGCAATAATGGCCTGCAGGCAGGTCTCCCGCTGCTCGCGGCTCAGGCGCACGCCGTTGGGCCACTTGCCCAGTTCCACTGCGCGCTTGAGGCTCTCGTAGACCTCCGGGGTCAGGGATTTGAGGAGTTCTGCGTAGTCCATAGTGCTTCCGAGTTCAGGTTTAAACAAGTCAGTCTCAATCAGCGGCTTGGCGCGCACCCGCGATGCCGAACACCGCGCCCAGGACCATACCGATAACCAGTCCGGAGACGTGCGCGGCATTGGCGATACTGCCGCGCATGATCAGGTCAACCAGACCCGTCAGACAGATCACCAGCCAGGCCAGCATGAAGCCGATAATGCCCCTGGGTAACGCCAGCGCCCTGTTCGGGGCTATCCAATTGCGGATCCAGAGATAACCCAGCAGGGAATACAGTACCCCGGACATGCCGCCGAACAGAGAGGGACCCTCCCATACATACTGGCACCAGTTGGACACCACGGCGGAAAACAGCATCACCAGCGCCAGATGCAAGCTGCCGGCAAAGGCCTCTATCCGTCGACCGAACTCCCACAGCCACATGCCGTTGAAAGCGATATGAAAGAGGCCGAAGTGCAGGAATACCGGTGTCACCAGCCGCCAGTACTGCCCCTTGGCCAGGGCCTCCTCCACCGAACCAAAACTGATTTCGCGGGGGCTGAGCAAAACAAAATCCTGGAAGGTCAGCCAGTGGACCCAGTCGAACCGCCAATAAACCAGCAACGCCCCGAACACGCTCAGCACCAGACTTGCTATCAGCACCGGGGTCCTTCGACACTGCTCCGCCAGCCCGGGCCACTGCCCCGGCCACTGACGGCCACCCTTTAGGGGCAACTGGTAACTGACGCCACGGAGAATGGAAATAACCTCATCCATGGCAGCCCCTTCTGCCACCCACAGAACCTGCTGTCCCGACTCCTGGGTAATCCGGTGTTCAATACCCGCCATGCCCAACCGCCGGCGGAGCGGACTCAAGTCCAGCTCTTCGGCAATTTCCGCCACCCGCACCCAATCAGTCACGGACAGCATTCCGTCCCGTCGATCGCCCCTGGCGGCACCGAACGTCAAGCAGCAAAAAATCCGTCAAAATAGCCATATACCATCGATAAAATACGTTAACGCTCGATATGCTCGCCGGAATCCAGGCGGCTGCCCCAGCCCAGTTTGGACCGGCAAATACTGTAGAAGTTGTGGTCCACCGGGTGAATCAGGCGCAGGGTTTGCGACTCCTTGCGGATCACGATGCGATCACCAGGTTCGATCAGAATATCCCGCTGGCCGTCGCTGGTGACCAACGGGTGCAGTTCGTTGCGCTGACCGACCCGGATTTCCACAACACTGTCGCCCGCCACCGCCAGGGGCCGGCTGGTCAGGGTATGGGGGTTCATGGGCACCATGACGATGGCATCGAGGCGCGGATGAAGTATCGGGCCACCGGCGGACAGGGCATAGGCAGTGGACCCCGTGGGCGTGGACACTATCAGGCCGTCGGAACGCTGACTATAGACGAATTGACGATCGATATAGAGCTCGAACTCAATCATCCGCACCGACTTGCCGGGGTGCAGCACCACGTCGTTCAGCGCGAGACCGTCGCCAATACAGGTCTGGTCACGGAAAACATCCACATTGAGCAGGAAGCGATCGGAAACAACATATTCACCCGCCAGCACCCTGCTGACCCGGTCTTCGAGTTCATCCGGCCGAATGTCGGTGAGAAACCCCAACCTGCCCCGGTTCACCCCGAGCAACGGGACATTGTAGTGCAGCATATCCCGGGCGGCGCTGAGCATGCTGCCGTCCCCGCCCACGACTATCACCAGATCCACGTTTTTGGCCATGGTCTCCCGGTCGGCTACCGTATAATCGCCGGGCTCCATCTGCTCTGCGGCGCTGGCTTCCACCACCAGCGGCCAGCCGGCACGGGACAGCAGTGCCGCCAGGTGATTGAGTGTCTCAACCACCTCGAGGTGATGCAGCCGGGTTAACAGGCCTATGCGCCGAAAATTTGCCATCGCCGGTAAAACTCGCTATTCAGTAGGCTTGGGATTATACACAGGGGGAAAGATGATCGCAGGACGAGGACGCGGCGATTTTAGTTGGCAAAGGGCAGCGTCGGCGGTCGTCAACGAACTGGGCTGGTGCCTGTTCAGCGCCCCGATAGTGGATCAACTGCCGCCAGCGACGTCAATGGCCTGGCCGTGTCCGGAAGACAGAGGTGGTCGCGAGTTACTGGCCATGCTGGACGAGGACCCCCGTCCGCTGGAAAACCACCTGGCAAACCGGTCCGACCACCGCCTGGGCGCCCGGTTTGAAGCCATGTGGACGTTCTATCTCGACGCCCACCCCCGCTACGATCTGCTCGCCAGCAACTGGCCTGTACAGGGCGGGGGACGAACCCTCGGCGCACTGGATCTGCTTTTTCGCGACAGGGAGCTGGATGCCGTGATTCACGGCGAAATCGCTGTCAAATTCTATCTATACCATCCAGAAACCCGCGGCGACGTCGAACAGCGCTGGATTGGCCCGTATCCCGACGACACCCTGCACCTGAAGCTAACACATCTCGCGGACCACCAATTGCCATTGTCGACCCGGGAGGAAACCCGGCAACANCTACGGGAAGCCGGTCTNCCCCTGCCGGATCAGCGGGTCGCCACCGTCAAGGGCTANCTTTTTCAGCCCTGGGCGCAATCCGCGCTTGTCAGCGACCGTATCAATCCTGAGCATCTCGGTGGGTTCTGGCTCTACCGGCATCAGCTGTCCTCAATGCTCGCCAGGTCGAATCATCGGCAGTGGGCGATTCTGGACCGCCAATTCTGGTTGCGTCCACGCCCGGGACAATTCCACGGGGCATTATCAGAGAGGATTGACGAGAGGCTGGCGGCGCGGCCCTTTCCTGTCATGGCGTGCGCGAAGCCGCCTAACGGGGATACCATGCCGATCCGTTATTTTGTCGTGCCCGATGAGTGGCCGGATGCCCTCAGATCCGGGCCAGGCCCTAAATGAGGTCACCAACCAGTAACAGAATGCCGCCGACAGCAAATACCAGGCTCAACAGTGCCGACCACCCGGGGGCAAAATAAAGCTTTTCACTGCGGGACAGTATTTTGCGACCGGTGATCATGGGCCCGACCAGATTCAGGCCCCGGACGAGGTAGTACAACACCGCGACGATATGAGCGACGATAAGCACCTGGAGGACGCTGAAAAGGCGATGGTGAAGGCCGGTGAGGGTTTCGGAAGTGGACTCATCGACGCGGTCGGCGAGCGGTCCCTCAAAAAAGAAGTCATCGGCGGAAAAGAGACCCGTCACCGACTGCGCCAACAACAACACCAACAACGCCACGACCATCAGCCCACCCACGGGATTATGGCCAATGGATTCCGTCACCCGCCCTTTCACCAGTGCTTTCAGATCCGCCAGTACGGGACCCGGGCCACGTATAAAATGCCGGAATCGGGCCGTGGTTGACCCCCACAGCCCCCAAAGTATGCGAAAGGCGACCAGGATCAATACCCCCTGCCCCGCAAGCCCGTGGATATCCATGTTGGTCAGGTAGATATCACCCAGGATCGGTGGCGAAAGGGTCAGGCTAAAGCCGCCAAATTCGCCGGTCAGCCACAATAAAAGAACCAGCAACACCAGCGACCAGTGAAACAATCGGGTAGGCAGATCCCAGACCCGAACCGACAACGCAGGACGATTCAACGACTGACTCCCGACCTTTCAGCAACACACAGTGCACATGACTCAGTGCTCTTCCTCGGTGAAGTCATCGTGGCATGACTTGCAGGAATCTCCCAGTTTACCCAGTGCACCACCAATGGCCCCCCTGTCACCTCCGGCAACCGCAGCGGCAAACGCCGTAGACGTCTCCTCAAGGGTTTTGGCCGCCGATTCGAACGCATCCCAGTCTTCCCATATCGCCGGCAGGGCGTGGGATTTATCCGTCATGGCCTGCTGCTTGAAAATAGGAACCGCGAGCGGAGCAGCCGCGGCAAGGGCGTCTGCATGGTAGGCAAGATCGTCGTTGTAGGGCACCTCGCCCTTGACGATGGCTACAATCGCGCCCATATGGCCGCCGATGACATGCATCACATTCTGGCGGTAATCGACCAGCTCTTTGTCTCCGGCGAGCACGCCGTCGGCGATAAGGACAAGGGTACAGATGACCAGTGTTTTACTCAGTTTCATTTTTATCTTCCTTCCATTGGGGTTGATTGCCAGGTTGTTCCGATACTACCGACTCGGCCAAAATTCGTCACGGAATTTTGAACCCGGGTGTCACGGGCCTGAAGCCGCCAGAGCACGGCCCATGGCATTGATCAACGCCTGGCTGTGCATCTGAGCCGAGTTGGCGGAGGGGACCATCGCGAAGCCGTGAATGGCACCGGGATAGACGTGCAGCTCAGTGGGTACGCCGGCCCGAATCAGTCGTCGCGCGTATTCCATATCTTCCTCGACAAACAGATCCAGAGCGCCGGTACTGATGAAAGTCGGCGGTAATCCGGCAAGATTTTCCGCCCGTGCCGGGGCCGCGTAGGGGGAAACGCCGTCGGCACCGGGCTCACAGTCGAGCAGACTCTGCCAGCCGAATCTGTCCTTATCCAGTGTCCATATAAACTCGCCCGCGTAGGGGTGCGGCTCCGCTTCATAGCGGGTCACTGTCCGGTCGTCGAGCATGGGCATGACCAGCGCCTGAAAGGCAATGGGAATGACGCCGCGATCCCGGGCCAGCAGGGCGAGCGCGGCCGCCAGCCCGCCGCCGGCGCTACCCCCGGTAATGCCCAGGCGGTGACGATCCACGTTAAGGGACTCGGCGTTGTCGTAAAACCATTTCAGTGCCGAATAACAATCCTCCACCGGTCCCGGGTGGGGGGTTTCCGGTGCCAGCCGATAATCCACCGCCACAACCACGCAACCCAGGCTGGCCGACAGTTGCCGGTTTTGGGCATCACTCATTTCCGGCATACCCACCACATAGCCTCCGCCATGGATTTCCAGCACACCCGGCATGCTGGCGCTGCCCTCACCGGGCCGGTACACAAGGGCGCGGATAGAGTGTTCTTCGTTGTGGGATGGGATCTGTACCTCTTCCACCGATACCCCGTCGTCGACGGGCTCCGTCGCCGGAACGCTCATCTCGGCCATGGTTTGCCTCAGTGCCGGCAGCGCCTCGCGGTCGAGCGTACCCGTCGTAAACATATCGAGTATCGGCAGCAGTTCAGGGTCAATCAGGGATCGGGAGTTCATCGGGGTTACCTTGTTTTTAATGACTTGTCTTGGGGGGCTGCGCGACACAGGACTCCGGACACCCGATCAGAGAAACTGCCCTTGCGACGAGCCCTACAGCATCGCGGGCATTCTGGCTCGGGCATTGCCACTACCGCCTGAAGCAGCATGGCTCCGGTGCTGTGGGCGACCGGATAACTCAGGCGTTCGGTATCCGCTTGTCAGGAGCCAGCGGGCGGTGTCGCCCTGGACTTTCCGCGGCGACGGAAAACGCCGCGAAAGTACAGGACCGGCAGCTTCAAAATAATGCGCCAGGGCATCAGGGAAACCGCGCCGGCGAGGTCTTCCGGTTTTATGTAGATAGCGGTATTCATGGAGCCCATCATCTTGCCTTTCATGACCAGGCTCTCACCATCGAGGGCGAAGGACTTGACGTCCATCATCTCGATACCCTCTTTATTGAACATTTTCATGATTGTGCTTCCCAAGCGAAATCGCCGGCAGGGCAAGGCCCCACCCGCGTTTGAATGTCATCAACCGATTAGTTTTTCAAAATCGAGGCCGAAATCCTCGCACAGCACCTGGGCGGCGTTGCGGCCGGAACCACCGGTTACCCCGCCACCGGGATGCGTACTGCCCCCGGCCATATACAGCTTGTCGATGGGCGATTTGTACTGGCCGAAGCCGGGCACCGGGCGGTTGCCGCCGAGCTGCCAGCTGTACGGCCCCATATGACCGATATCACCGCCCACCATCGCGGGGTTGCCGCGCTCGATATCCAGGGGCGTACGCCAGGACATAGCGATGATATTGTCGTCGCCCATATTGGTGGTCAGCTCACGCAGGTCCTCGACAAAGCCCCTGGCCACCTCCTCACCCACGTCGTCCCAGCGGGCGGCGCCACCGTTTTCCAGTTCGTAGGGCATGAAGGCGTAGAGGTACATCATGCTTTTGCCCTCGGGCACCCGGCTCGGGTCCACCTTGTGCTGGCCAATATAGCCAACCATGTCGCGGCGGGGTTTGCCATTTTCCTGATCCAGGAATGCCTGTCGGAAATCGCTCAGATGTGAGTGCGCCCGTTCGATCCAGAAAAAGTCATCGACCCTGGGACCGACCTTGTATTTCGGCTCCTCGTGAAGCGCCAGGTGCACATTCATGGCGCGAATGGATGCCAGTTTGTTGTTTTTCACCCGGCGGGTGAAGTGCTCCGGCAACTCGAAGCCCGGCAACATATCCGGGAACATCTGCTTGGCATTGAGGGTGGTAACAACTGCCTTCGAGGCGAGAATTTCCTCGCCGCTGTCGAGCACCACCCCCCTGACCTCGCTGCCATTGTGTTTGAATTCGCGAATCCAGCTGTTGAGTCGAACCTCTCCGCCGTAGTGCTTCAGGCAGCGTTCCAGGGCATCGGCCAGGGCGCCGGAACCGCCCAACGGGATGCCGGACCCGAACTTGTGCATGTAGGGCAGGATGATATAAAACCCGAAACCGGTGCCGTTGTCGAAAGGGTTGGTCATGGATTCCGAGGCATACCGCGCCAGGGCGATTTTCACAAGATCGTTTTCGAACCACTCGCTGATCAGGTCGAAGGCGCTGATCGACTGGGCGCGGATCATCTCCTGCCCTTCCGGGCTGCCATCGAGCATCGCCGCCTGAACGCCGGCATTCGGCGGGATGTTGTACATGCCCATGGCAATCATATCGAGGGCCTTGAACACCTCATCGCAAAAGCGACGGTAGGCATCGGCGTCCCGCTCGGAAAACTGTGCGATGGACTGGGCCGTGCGCTCCACATCCGAAAAGAATTCCATGACCCGACCGTCATCGAAGATCATCGCTGTCATTTTGTCCGGATTGGCATACTGCAAGCCGAATTTGGACTTCAGTTGCAATTCGTCATTTTGAATCAGGGGGTTGGCCTGGATCATGGTGTGGGCGACGGAACAATGGTCGCTGATAAAACCCGGCGCCGCCAGCTCACCGGACCGGGTACCGCCCCCCAGGCACTCCGCCTGTTCAATCACGCAAACCTTGAAACCGGCCTTGGCCATGTAACAGGCGGTTATCAGGCCGTTGTGGCCGCCGCC
>PABE01000143.1 GCA_002702725.1 Porticoccaceae bacterium | reverse complement strand
AGTTTGAGGGCGGAAAGCACCACGGTTCCGCCGCTCTTTGTGTCGTGGAAAAAGTCGTGCTCGCTGACTTCTTCCGCTTCCGATGTATGGCGAATGAACACCAGCTCGACGCTTTCGTACTTTCGGGTCAGGAACAGATAGAGCAGAATATAAAAGCGTTTGGCGAGGTCTTTTTTCGCTTCGGTCATGGAGGCGGAAACATCCATCAGGCAAAACATGACGGCCTGACTGATGGGCTGCAACTCCGGGTATTTGTTGCGAAAACGCAGGTCGTACTCGTCCAGGAAAGGCAGGTTTTTGAGGCGTTGTTCCAGGGCTTCAATTTCCGCCTCGTAACCGCCCCTGGTTTTCAGTTCGGCAATTTCCCGACGCAGGGAGGCACCCATGGCAATCCGCCGGGCCATGGCGTTGCGCAGGGAACGGGTGACCGACAGGTTCATGGGGGTGCCGCTGGGTGTAAAGCCCCCCTTGCGATAACGCACCTGCCGGGACTGGCCCAGCGCTGTGCGAGCCAGTCGCGGCAGTTCCAGGTCGTCGAAGAACAGGTTCATGAACTCTTCCCGGGACAGGGTGAAGGTAAACTGATCTTCACTGTCGCCGCCTTCACCGGGCTCGCCATCGCCGGTACCGCCGGCGGCGTCTCGGGGTTTTGGAATACGATCCCCCCGGGCAAAGTCTGTATTGCCGGGCAGCACAAAGTCCCGGTCGCCGCCGCGCCCGATGCCAAACTGCGGTTCCGAAATATCCCGTGCCGGAATGCCCACTTCGGCGCCACGCTCCATATCGGTGATGGAGCGTTCGGCGACGGCGTCGGTCACAGCCCGGCGCAGCTGAGCCTTGTAGCGACGGATAAAGCGCTGTCTGTTGGTGGCGCTCTTGTTCCGGTCATTGAGGCGTCGATCGATAATCACACAGGGTCTCCCGTCAGCATGTTCTGATGGCCGGGCTGTCGGATAACCTCCGCCGGAAGCTTGTCCGATACGCCATTAACCACCGCTCCGACTTCGCAGTTATGCCGATTTGCGTACCCGTAGGTACCATTCGGAGAGAAGGCGAACCTGCTTGGGTGTGTAGCCTTTCTCCACCATGCGATTGACGAAGTTGTCGTGTTTTTCCTTGTCCTCCGCGGAGGCCTTGGTGTTGAAGGAAATCACCGGCAGCAGCTCTTCGGTGCTGGAGAACATTTTTTTCTCGATCACTTCGCGCAGTTTTTCGTAACTGGTCCAGCGCGGACTGCGGCCCTCGTTCTGGGCCCGGGCGCGCAATACAAAGTTTACAATCTCGTTGCGGAAATCCTTCGGGTTGGCGATACCGGCGGGCTTTTCGATCTTTTCCAGTTCCTCGTTGAGGGTGGCGCGGTCGAAAATGGCACCGGTCTCCGGATCCCGGTAGTCCTCATCCTGAATCCAGTAGTCGGCAAAGGTGACATAGCGGTCGAAGATGTTCTGGCCGTATTCCGAGTACGATTCGAGGTAGGCTGTTTGTATTTCCTTGCCGATAAATTCGGCGTAACGAACCGCCAGCCAGCGCTTGATGAACTCCAGATAGTTGCGCTGGGTTTCCTCTGGTAGTTGCTCGCGGAGAATGCGCTGTTCCAGGACATACATGAGATGTACCGGGTTGGCGGCCACTTCGTCGGCATCGTAATTGAACACCGCGGACAGGGTCTTGAAGGCGAAGCGGGTCGACATACCTGACATGCCCTCATCGTGGCCGGCGAATTCCTTGTACTCCTGTAGAGACTTCGCCGCCGGGTCGGTGTCCTTGAGACTTTCGCCGTCATAGACCCGCAATTTGGAATAAATACTCGAGTTTTCCGGTTCTCGCAATCGCGTCAAGACCGAAAACTGGGCGAGCATTTCCAGGGTTCCGGGGGCGCAGGGGGCGTCGGCGAGTGAGCTGTTGCGCAACAGTTTCTCGTAGATTTTCTTTTCTTCCGATACCTGCAGACAGTAGGGCACCTTGACAATATAGACCCGGTCCAGGAATGCCTCGTTGTGCTTGTTGTTGCGAAAACTCTGCCATTCCGATTCGTTTGAGTGGGCGAGGATAATGCCCTGGAAGGGAATCGCCGAGAAACCTTCAGTGCCCTTGTAGTTGCCCTCCTGGGTGGCGGTCAGAAGCGGATGGAGCATCTTGATGGGCGCCTTGAACATCTCGACGAACTCGAGCAACCCCTGGTTTGCCAGGCACAGGCCGCCGGAATAGGAGTAGGCATCCGGATCATCCTGCCCGAACGATTCCAGCTTGCGGATATCCACCTTGCCGACCAGGGACGAGATGTCCTGATTGTTCTCGTCACCGGGTTCCGTTTTGGTGATGGCAATCTGTTGCAGAACCGATGGTCTGACCTTGACCACACGGAATTCGCGCAGATCGCCGTTATATTCGTTGAGGCGCTTCACCGCCCAGGGAGAGGGGATGGTGTTCAGGTAGCGACGGGGGATGCCGTATTCCTCCTCCATCTGGTCACCGTGACGCTCGGCGTCAAACAGGCCCAGGGGCGACTCGTTGACCGGCGATCCCTTGATGGCATAAATGGGGTGGATTTCCATCAGTTGCTTGAGGCGTTCGGCGATCGAGGATTTGCCCCCGCCGACGGGCCCCAGGAGGTACAGGACCTGTTTGCGTTCTTCCAGGCCCTGGGCGGCGTGTTTGAAGAAGGCCACGACCTGGGCGATAACGTCTTCCATGCCATAGAACTCGGCAAAGGCCGGGTAGCGGGGAATCAAGCGGTTGGAGAAAATCCGTGACAGGCGCGCGTCTTTGCGCGTGTCCACCAGCTCGGGCTCGCCAATTGCCGCCAGCATCCGTTCCGCGGGTGTCGCGTAGGCCATTGGGTCCTCGCGACACAGAGCGAGATATTCTTCGAGGGTCATCTCCTCTTCGCGGGCCTCGAGAAATTGCGCCCGCGCTTTTTCTAGTACACCCATTACATCCTCCTGCACTCGCAAGTGTAGAAAATTCAGGGTACCGGAAGCGTTGACAGTCCTGCGGTACCGTCGTCTGAGACGAACCGAAAACCAGACCGTGCGGTTATCGGCTCATCATCAATGCTCCTAAACAGTGCAACACACCATAACCGTAGCTCAACAATATCACTAATGAGGCAAATGTGTTGCCGGCGTTCACTAAAAAAAGCACTGTTTTTATTGCAGCATAAATCGTGCCCTGTTTTGGGGATGGGTTTTCTCAGCGCTCTTTATTATTGAATTTCAGAGGATTTTTGTTCGATGAAGCCGTTCGGCGATCAGGCTTTTAGAATGGGTCCATGGACCGAGCGGTGTCAATTCGATGATTGGCCGCAGATCCGTCTGTACGGTTGTTGTCAGCGTGAACGATTCCGGGCAAACCGCGTGTCGCGGCATCGTTTATCGGGACAGTTTATCAAAACAGTTTGTCGGGACTTTGCCCAACGTCACCCGGTCCCGGGGCGGTGGTGCTGAGTGCGATTATTGTGCCGTCAGATACAGTGATTGAAGCTGTGCCCGCGCCTCGGAATCCACACCCAGGACCTGCTCCAGGTAGGCGTCGATGGAGCCGAACTGCTGCTCCATGCCGGTGAATGCCGCCTCGAGATAGGCCGGGTCTGACCGCATCAGGGCACGCCGTGCCGCCGGATCCATGGCGGCGATGGCGCTGGATAAGGGGTTGTTGCCCGCCTCCGCTTCAGTGTGGATTTCCTTCTCGTAGTCCACGACGGTTTCGGAAAGTGCGTAGTCCCTGAGGATGGTCTCCCGGGGTACGCCCAGGGCATAGAGGATGAGTCCTGCAGCCAGGCCGGTGCGGTCCTTGCCGGCACTACAGTGGAAAGTCAATGGGGCGCGGTTTGCCAGCAGCGTTTCGAACAGGGCTTTGTACCGGTCGCCGAAGCGGGTCGGGGCGTCGCGATAACTTTCGGTGATCAATGACCTCGCCTGGGATGCGGTCATATCGCTGGTGACTGATAGCCACTGGCGCATATCCCCCCAGCTCTCATCACTTCTGTACGAATATTGCCAGTGGAGGTAGCGGGTCTCCTGACCCAGTGCCTGCCATGGGGTGGGTTCGGCCGCCCGCTCCTCGTTACTTCGAAAATCGCAGACCACTGCGATACCGAGCTTGTGGAGATAGTTGATATCGTTCTCCGTCAGGCCAGCCAGGGTGCCTGATCGATACAGTGTCCCCCACCGGGTGTAACGACCGTCGCCGGTGGCATAACCGCCGAGGTCCCGAAAGTTGCGTCCGCCTTCGAGGGGCAGTACGCGGGTACTGACCCAGCGTCCCTGATCCGGTGCGGTTTCGACGAAAAAGTACTGGCGTTGTTCCGGCTTAACGGGAATTTCCATGCTGTCGGCTACCAGATTATGGGCGAGACGTTGTCGATCCTGGCTATAGGGACGCTCGCTCCCATAGACTGAAACCGGAGCCGGTGCGTCAGGGAACGCCCAGCTCACGACGATATTACCGTTCCGATGGACGGCGCTGATATCTCCGAGTCGAGCGACCTCCACAGCCGGAGTTGATTGAACGCGGGCCCCGTCGTTCAGGACGACACTGTCCGGGGCTGACGGGCCTGTGTCGCAGCCGATCAGGCTCAGAAACAGTGCCGGAAGTATGTGCTGGAACCGCAACGGATTTTTCACAATGTGCTGCCCTTGTCCGGTGTTATTGATCCTGCTGTCAGGCTAGCCTGACCGGCCATTATGTCGGGATTGTGTCACTGTTCTCTGATGGGTGCGTCCTGAAGTGCCTACTGCGACCAGCTTTCCAGGGGCTCGACTTCCAGGGGCAGCGTAATCCAGTCCCGACTGCGTTTTTTCCCTTCTCCGGCTTTGCCGAAACGGACCCGTTCCCGGGTAATGTCAGCCACCCCGGTCAGGCGTTCGACAATAGCGTTGGCCCTGTCATTGGCCAGCGTTGTAAACATTTCCTCAGTCACAGCCTGGGCATCTACCAGGGGGCCGCGCAGGGCCGCGAGGTAGGCCGGGACGTCCAGAACGCTGTCACCGTCGGGCGCATCGGGATCGACGGGGGACCGGTAGGCGATGCGCAGGCTTTCCAGGGATTGATCGGGATACTGTTCCGCGAACAGGGACTCGATGATTTTTCGGCGGCGCTCGGCACGGTTTTTCTCTTCGCCCTGCAGCCGTTCCTCGATTTGGGTATCCAGTTGCTGTTGCTGCAATGCTGTCCGATCCCGTTCGCGGTCGATAACCCTGGGTACCCGCAGGCCTAGCTGTGGGCGAAGTTGCAACGCCTCGGCCAGCTTGTCGAGCTTTTCCCGCTCCGGCGGCGTCAGGTCAGCGCTGCCGGGTTCGAAATCGATTTCACTGAAGGCATCGTCATCGGCGCCAACCAATGAGGCCAGGAGTCGAAAGGGAGCGCTGACTATCTTGGTCAACATGTTTGCCACGGCGTTGCGCACGACGGCGCCGATGTCGAAACTGGGGTTGTTGATGTCGCCGCGAACCGGCAGGTTGATGTCGATTTTGCCGTCCGGTCCCTTGAGCAGTGAAACCGCCAGATCCAGCGGCAGATCCATAGCGCCTTCCTGCTCGACCTTTTCGCCCAGCGCCAAATCAGTGAGAACTACCCGATTCTCCCCCTTCAGTTTACCGTTATCGAGGCGATAGTGAAGGTCGAGGTCCATGCGTCCGTCGTCGATTCGGCGGCCGGCAAATTTAATGGTGTACGGCGACAGGTCAGGGATATCGACGTTGCGCAAAAGAAGGTTGAGGTCGGTGTTTTCGGAGATGCCCGTCGGCTTCAGTGTACCTCGAATCCTGGCCAGGCCGTAATCGTCCACCTGGCCCTCGAGGGCGATTCTGGCCGGTTCGCGGCTGGTGGTATCGAGGGCTGTGAGGTCGCCGTTAAGGTCCACAATATTGGCCTTGTAAGGTATTGGCAGATTCCAGTCGGTGTAGTCCATCGCGCCGTTTTCGATAACGGTACTGTCCAGCCTGAGTTTAAATGCCGGGACACCAGCTTCGTCGGTGGCCTCGGCTGGCGCTTGAGAAAGCGTTGTGGCCCCTGTTTCCGGTGGTTCTGGTTGTTCCTCTGGTTCTTGATCTCTGGCGAGGTTGCCGAGGTTTGTATTGCCACTGGAGTAGATATAAACCCTCAGGAAGGGATCGCTCAATCGCAGTTGCGAGATATCCAGGGCGTTGTCTTTCAAGCTGTATTCGAAGTCGTTGACAGACAGCTGTCGCCAGCTGACCACGGGTCTTTGGCGCCTGCTCCCGGTGATGTCGACCTGATTCAATTCCAGGGAGCCGGCAACAGTGAAGGGCGTATCCGTCTTCCGCAGTACGGTGGCGTTGAGGCTGGCCAGCCCATTGTCGATCTGGATGGCGGCGTAGGGCGAAACATAGCGCTGGACGAGGGCTATGGGCAGATCATCAACGGTAAGGGAGCTGTCCACGGCGATATCGGGCAAAACCTGAAGCTCGCCTTCGAGCGCCAGTGTGCCGCCACCGGCAATCCGGGCATCGGCCCGCAGCGGCATACGTTGCTCAGGCCGGTTGTTGAGTTCAGTAACCCGGACGTCCAGGTCCTCGATCACCACAGTGGCAGGGCCAACCTGGCTGGCATCGCTGTCCTCATCGCCGTCATTCGGATGGGGCAGGCTGTAGTCTTCAAATGTCAGTTTTAGACTGTCGACGTCAAAGCTTTTCAACGCCGCATGCCATGGAGAACCGCCTTGTTCCGTTGTCGCCATTGAGGCGACCTGTTCGCCGTTACGTGCGGGCTTTTCTGCGCTATTTTCACCGTTGGCAGCGGTGACCAGAAGCTGTTGCCAATTGAGCCCTCCGTCTTCCATTCGCACCACTCTAACCTCGGGTGACCGGATATTCAGACTCTCGGCGCCGACCTGCTTTTCCGGCCATTGCATGTAGCCGCCTGACAGCGACAGCTCGGGGAGGTCCAGAAGGGTCTCGTCCTCACCGACAACCTGCAGGTCGGCCACCCCCAGGCCGAGATTGTCAATGCGGGCGGAAAAGCCCTTAGCATCCGCACTCAACTGGTAATCGAGGTTAAGATTGACTTCGCCGCTCGGCATATTCGCTTCGAACAGGTCCCGGAAGTACCGGTGTGCGACCGGCAGATAGGGGCCTTGGGTATCGATCGAGCCACTGGCCACCAATGGGTTGAGCTGAAAATCCCCCTGCATAGTGAGCCGAAGTCCGTCATCGCTTTGGGCAGCGAAATCGAGCTTTCCTGTCTCATCCGGCAGAGTGCTAAAATCCGTAAGTGTCAGGCTGATCGGGACGAAATCCGTGGTGAAGGCGCTTGGTCGGCTGTGATCGGTGACGCTGAGCTGACCCTTTTCGAGGGCCATTCTGGCAATGAAGAGACGGGGCAGCGGACCTGATTCCTGTTCCGGAGCCTGCGCATCAGTGGCGGGGAGCAGCCTGGTCAGATTGAGGTTGCCATCCCTGTCGCGGACCAGATCGACGTTCAGCCCCGCGAGGGTAAGCTCTTTGAATCGCCACGACCGGTGAAACAGGCTGCTGAGCTGAAAATTCAGGTAAAGGCGGTCAAATGCCAGAATTGCATCCGCTTTCTGTTGACCGATCACAAAGCCCCTGGCTTCAACGCTCAGTGAGTAGGGGTTGAGGGATATTGCCTCAAGTGAAACCGGTGTGCCGAGCTGTTCTTCGAGTCGCTTGGGAATCTGCCGCTCGGCAATTTCGGGTACGACGAAAAATCCCAAAACGGTGTAGAGCAGAATCGCGAGGCCCAACCAGAAACGTCGGTTTCCGGGGCGTAACCAGTCGCCCGATTGCCCGGTTGCTCGCCTGACGGCGGTTATCACAGGTGTCGTCGTGGATCGTAGACGATTGATAGCAGCCACTCCCTATAAACAATGCAGGCGGACTTGCAGCATAGGATCTACCTGAAAAAATTACCATATCGGGTTGGGTTTGCGTGCTTGGATAGCCTCCTCTAAGCTCAGACTGGATGCCTGATGCATCGCCATCAGGATGTATTCATATCCCCTAAAGCGACTCGAGCGACCGACGTCGGTGAACCGGTCATTTTGTTCGCTCAAGTGAATACCGGTTATTGTCACCCGCGCCTGGGTCCCGCCAGGTACGCAAGCTGTTCCTTAGCCATTGGAGACGACATGAAGCATCTCAAGGACTTTGCCAATTGTTACGGCGTGTTTGCCTTCGTCGTATTGTGCAATGGCTACTGGCTGTTTAGGGGGCTCAATGGCGAGGGCTATTCTCTGCATCTTCTGTGGGCGATGCCCTTATTGCTGCTCGGTGTCTGGGATCTGCTTCAGGAGCGACATACCCTGATGCGCAACTACCCCCTGCTGGGTCATATCCGCTGGCTGTTCGAAGAGAGCAGGCCCTATCTGCGCCAGTACATTGTCGAAGGTAACCTGAGCGGTCGTCCGTTTAACCGCCACCAGCGCAGTCTCGTCTATCAGCGGGCGAAAAATGTGGTCGACGCCCAGCCGCTGGGCACTGAGCTCGATGTTTACGACGATAGCTACGAGTTCATGAACAATTCCATTGGCGCCGGGCGCATAGAAGCGTCGGATCTGCGCACTACCGTCGGCAGCCGTCAGTGTGATCGCCCCTACAATGCTTCCCTGCTGAATATTTCGGCGATGAGCTTTGGTGCCCTGGGCCATCGCGCCATCGAGGCGCTTAATATGGGCGCCGCCCGGGGCAATTTTTATCACGATACGGGCGAGGGCGGGATCAGCCGTTACCACCGAAACCACGGCGGTGACCTGGTCTGGGAAATCGGCACCGGTTACTTTGGCTGTCGCGACAAACAGGGCCGCTTCGATGTCGCGCAGTTCGAGGATCAGGCACGGAGCGATCAGGTCAAGATGGTGGAGATCAAGCTCAGCCAGGGCGCCAAGCCCGGCCACGGGGGCGTCCTGCCCGGGGCCAAGGTAACCCCGGAGATCGCGGCTGCGAGGCATATTCCGGCAGCCCGGGATTGCATTTCCCCGCCCGCCCATTCGGCCTTTTCGTCGCCCCTGGAACTGCTTGATTTCGCTGCCTTGCTGCGTGAGCGATCCGGCGGCAAGCCTGTGGGAATCAAACTCTGTGTCGGTCTGCCCTGGGAGTTGCTGAGTATTTGCAAGGCCATGCTGGAATCCGGTATCCGTCTGGACTACATCGTCGTCGATGGCTCTGAGGGGGGCACCGGGGCTGCCCCGGAGGAATTCTCCGATCACGTCGGTATGCCGTTGCGGGATGGCTTGGTGATGGTCCGCAACGCCCTGGTGGGCACAGGGCTTCGCAAGGAAGTCCACATCGCCGCCAGCGGCAAAATACACAGTGCCTTCACCATGGCCGCCAATCTCGCCCTGGGCGCGGACTGGTGCAATGCCGCCCGACCATTCATGTTTGCCCTCGGCTGTGTACAGTCAAAAAATTGCCACACTGATCGCTGTCCCACCGGGGTAGCCACACAGGATTTGAAGCGCCAGCGGGGGCTGGTGGTGGTCGACAAGGCCGAACGGGTAACCCATTTTCATCACAACACCCTCAAGCGACTTGGCGAGCTGGTCGGCGCCGCCGGTCTTGCCCATCCCTCGGAGTTGAGGCCCCATCACCTTTACCACCGGCAGGGCCCCAATGCCCTTGCTAACATGGAAAAGATCAAGGATTTTCTGGCGCCGAATATCCTTCTGGACGACCCGGATTCGACCCCCTATGGCGAATGGTGGGCGGCAGCCAGGACTGACACCTTTAAACCCGACTTCGAAACCGGCCCGAGCCATCACCGCAGCTGACAAGCGGGCTCCCAAGAGCCCGCATCGGGACTGGCACGATTTTTTTATGCCAAACGGCACAGCTGTTTGTAAGGAAAGGGTATGGTTTCGTTAATCCTTCCCATTGGCGCCCTGCTGTTGGGCACGGCACTACTGTTGCTCGGCAGTGGACTGCTGAACACCCTGTTGCCGCTTCGGAGTAGTCTGGAGGGATACGGGGATGACATTATCGGGTTGATAATGTCCGGCTATTTTCTCGGCTTTTTTGCCGGTACCTTTCTTGCGCTGCCATTGATTCGTCGAGTCGGCCATATTCGCGCCTTCGCATCCTGCGCGGCCCTGTTGTCCTGCTCGGCGCTGTTGCACCTGTTTTACAGCCATCCGGTTTACTGGTTCCTGTTGCGCATTCTGACCGGTGCCGTGCTTGTGGTTCTTTATACCGTTACCGAAAGCTGGTTGAACGGGCAGACGTCCGCCGAGCAACGAGGCCGGGTATTTGCCACCTATATGGCGGTTAATCTCGGCTCCCTGGCGCTGGCGCAGCAGCTCTTGAGGCTCGATTCCCCGGCGGCGTTCACCCTGTTTGTGTTGTGCGCCATGCTGATGAGCGTCAGCCTGGTTCCGGTGGCCTGGACGCGATTGCAGCAACCGGAAGTGGCGGTGGTCAGGCGCTTGGGCCTGATGCGCCTGTTCCGGACGGCGCCGGTCGCGGCCATGGGCGCGCTGTTATCCGGCTTTGCCATGGGCGGATTCTGGGGCTTGGGGGCGGTTTACGCCGGCCGGATCGGCCTGGATAGCGGCGGTGTTGCGACGTTTATGAGCTGCGCAATTCTCGGTGGCGCGGTGTTCCAGCTGCCCCTGGGACGTTACTCGGACAGCCGCGATCGTCGCAAAGTGATCGCCTGGGTCTGCGCCTCGGCAGTTGCCGCGGCGATATTGCTGGCGGGGCTTTCCTATGCGGGTAAATGGGTGCTGCTGGCGGCAGCGCTCTACGGGGGACTTGCCTTTGCCGTTTATCCCGTGGCCATGGCTCACCTGATTGATAACCTCGAGCCGGAGGTCATTCTGTCCGGAGGAAGCGGGCTCCTGTTTCTGCACGGTGTTGGTGCGGCGGTGGGTCCGGCCTTGGCGGGGCAGTTGATGGCAATCCTGGGCCCACAGGCGCTGCCGCTCTATTTTGCCGTCATGCAGGGGTTGATGGCCTTTTATGCGGCACGGAATATGCAGAAGCTACAGGGAGAACCAATGGCGCATCCCTCGCATTTTGTGCCCATGGTGCGTACCACGCCGACGGCGTTGGAAATGCTCCCGGAGGAGCAGGATGAAAGGGGCGTCCCTGGTTGAGCCCTGTTGAACAGACAGTCGTGGAACGGATATTCCGGGTTGCCGATCGTTTCCGTTGGCGATTTACCCGGTACGGCGCCCTGTCAGCAGACAACCGATAAACGATGCCCGAAGGCAATAGCCGTGGGCTTCGCCACTGGAGGCCAATGATGCTGTTAGCCACTGATCTCGATGGGACTTTTCTTGCCGGCGACCCCGAAAGTCGCCTGAAGCTCTACCAGCTCGTCGCCAATCACCCGGATATTCTCCTCGTGTTCGTCACCGGTCGGGGCCTGGAATCGGTGCTGCCCCTGCTGGCGGATCCGACCATTCCCGCCCCGGATTACATTATCTGCGATGTCGGCTGTACCATCGTTGACGGCGAAACCCGGCAGCCTGTTCACCCCCTTCAGGCGGAGATAGATCGTCGCTGGCCTGGGGAGCGGGTAGTGGAACAGGCGGTGGCGGACATCCCGGGTCTCAGTCGCCAGGATGTGCCCCAGGCCCGGCGTTGCTCCTACTATTGCGAGAGCGATGCGGTCAGTGGCGAACTGCAGGAGCGGGTCGAAGCGCTGGCCTGTGACCTGCTTTACTCCGCCGACCGCTATCTTGATATCCTGCCGCGGGGCATCAACAAGGGGCGAACCCTGAGGGTACTGGTGGAGCATTTGGACGCCGATCCGGAACAGGTGCTGGTGGCCGGGGATACCCTGAACGATCTCTCGATGTTCGAGCAGGGGTTTATTGGCGTCTGCGTCGGCGAGTCAGAGCCGGCGCTGCTCACCGCCACTGAAAGCCGGGCCCGTGTTTACCAGGCCCGATTATCCGGCTGTGGTGGCATCCTGGAGGCCATCGGCCACTTCGGATTCCTGGGACCTGCGGGTCTCAAGGCGGAGGCACGGGACGAGCTGGTGCCGGGCAAAGCTGACCTGGTCATGGTCTATCATCGTTTGCCCTACGAGGAGGTGGTGGAAAACGGCCAGTTGCAGCGCCGCCGCCCCCGTTCGCCGAACGGCATTATTCCCACTTTGCTCAGTTTCTTTGCCGATGGCCGTCCTGGCTCCTGGGTGGCCTGGTCCATCCACGAACCGGGGCAGGGTGCCTTTGAAACACACACCGATGTCGACCCGGACAGCTACCCGAAACTGCAGGCGGCAAGGGTTTCCCTGACCAAAGAGGATGTCGACATTTTCTACAAGAGTTTTTCCAAGGAGGCGTTTTGGCCGACCCTGCATACCTTCTGGGAACGGGCCAGTTTCAGAGAGGATCACTGGCAGGTGTTTTTGAAGGTGAACCGGTTATTCGCCGAACGCACCGCCGCGGAAGCCGCCGAGGGCGCCGTAGTATGGATCCACGATTACAACCTGTGGATGGTGCCCGCCTTTTTGCGGGAACTGCGACCTGACCTGATTATCGCCTTTTTTCACCACACCTATTTCCCGTCTGCGGACGTGTTCAATGTGCTTCCCTGGCGCCGGGATATTATCGGCAGCCTGCTTCAGTGCGACTATATCGGTTTTCACATCCCCCGCCAGGCGGAAAACTTTGTCGATGTCGCCCGAGGGGTTGCCCCCGTGGCGGTAAAACAGAAAGCCAGCTGCGCCCCCCGGTTTCTTACCTATGGTTGCGCCGTGGGGCTGGATGAGATGACCACGGTCATCGAGGTTCACGACCGCCCCATACATCTGGGGGCCCACCCCGTGGGAATGGACCTGTCCCGGGTCGAGCGGGCCCTGGCGGCAACGGAAGTGCAGCGGCACATGGCCCAATTGCGCAATGATCTTGTTGGTACGCGGATGATTCTGTCCGTTGAGCGCCTGGACTACACCAAGGGGACACTGGAAAAACTCGAAGCCTTCGAGCGTCTGCTCGACGATCATCCGGAGCTGATCGGCAAGGTCACATTGATGAATATCTGTGTGCCGGCGGCCCGGGAAATGACTGTTTACCAGGCACTTCAGACCCAGATCGAACAGGCCGTGGGTCGGATCAACGGCCGTTTTTCGCGGGTTGGCTGGACTCCGATTCAGTTTTTCTTCCGCAGTCTGCCGTTCGAGGAACTGGTGGCCTATTACGCCATGGCGGATCTGATGTGGATTACGCCACTGCGCGATGGTCTCAATCTGGTCGCCAAGGAATATGTGGCTACCCAGGGACTGACCAACGGCAGCGGCGTGCTGGTGCTTTCGGAATTTGCCGGCGCCGCCGCCGAGCTGCGGGGCGCGATTCTTGCCAATCCCCACGATCCCGTCGAGTTGGCGGAAACCTGCTATCTGGGCCTGGCAATGAACCGCCACGATGCGCGCAGTAGGCTCCGTGAGGCGTTCAACATCGTGCGCTATAACGATACCGCCCGCTGGGGACGGGAATTTCTCGACGCGGTTGCTGCCTGCCGGTCCAGTGATGACGAAAAAGATTCAGTAGAACAGAGGGTTGCCTGAGGACGGTCTGACTTTTTTGTGACATAACACCGCGGATTACCGGGCGTGGTTTCGGCAAGCCGATGGCGTCCGGCACACCCGGCGGCGCGATTCCTGCTACCCTCTGGTGTCGGACACAGAGGGCTGATGTGGTTTCTACCTATACCAAACTCAATCACACCGCCTACCCCGATACCCTGTATCGGGAGGCCAATGGTCTTCGCTGGCTGGCGCGTTACCTGCCTGAGGACATTCGTGTTCCACAGGTGCTGGAAGTCGACGAGCGCAAATTGGTGATGACGGAGATACGCCGCCATCACTGTGGCCCGGAACAGTGGCGGCGGTTGGGAGAGGGTCTCGCCGCCATGCACCGGATAGCGCGGGATTACTACGGCTTCGAGGAGGACAATTACATTGGCCTCTCGCCCCAGGTCAATCAATCAACGGGCAGCTGGGGCCATTTCTTTCTCCAGCACCGGCTCCGCTATCAGATCAGCAGGGTTCGGGACGATTATATCCGCGGAGAATTCGAGGGCCGATTAGAAAGGGTGTCCCGGAAACTGGAGGCTTTCCTGGATGGCCATTGCGAGCAACCCAGTCTCGTTCACGGTGACCTGTGGCACGGCAACTGCCTTTGCGATGACGACGGTGACATCTGGCTGATCGATCCGGCGGTGTACTTTGGCGATCGCGAGGTGGATATTGCCATGACCCAGATGTTTGCCGGTTTTGCGCCGACCTTCTATCAAGGTTATGAGTCGGTCCTGCCGTTATCGGAACAGTATCCGGTTAAACGGAATATCTACAATCTCTACCATTTTCTAAACCACTACAATCTGTTCGGCGACGCCTACCTGCCGGCCTGTCAGGAAGGTTTCACACTGCTTGGCGATCTTTAAGGCTGGCTTCAGCGGTTGGACAGCCATAATGTCTGGTAGGGATTCAGGGTCAGATCCCGGCGCAAATCCGTAAACACCGTGCCGGTAATCAGGTCGGTCCAGTTGTCGGTGCTGATCAGGTTGATGGCAGACAGGGCAACCGTGACCGGCTCGGCACTGACGTTGTGCAGGCAGAAGATACTTTGGGTTCTGTCCATGCTTTGGCGCCAGAAACCAAAAATCTGCTCCCCCAGGTGCAGGGTAAAGTGTGTCGCGTTTGGGTGGAACGCTGGCTGGCGGCGCCGGATCTGAATCAGGGCCAGCAGACCCTGGAACACCCTGGCGTGGGGGTTGTCGGGGTCGTCGAGAAGGTCTGTTAGCTCGTCAAAAAGCCACTTATAGCGATTGATGGTGCGGTTATGGGCCGTTTTTTCGACGCCTTCGTGGAAGTTGCGGGTTCCGATCAGGCTGTGAATGTAGAGCGCCGGTATCCCCTCCAATGCCAGCATGATCGCGTGGGCGCACAGGAAGCGCTGGATGTTCCAGTTGTCCGGTCCATCGAGGGTCCCCTGAAGTGCGTCGAACAGGGTGATGTTGATTTCATAGGGTTTGTTGACGCCATCCTGGGCCACCCGCCAGGAAATCCGGCCGCCAAATTGCTGCATCAACTCAATCAGTTGCTCGATGTCGCCATCGTCCAGAAGGCCTTCCGCCGGTCGCAGGCCAATGCCGTCGTGGCTGGCGATGAAGTTGAAAAATGCGGTGCCGATCCGAGCGGGGGGCATGCTCATCTGCCAGGCTGTCAGGTGCCGGCTGGTACCGGTGACCAGGGCGTGGACCAGCAGTGGCGGCAGCGAAAAATTGTAGATGGCGTGGGCCTCGTTGCCGTTGCCAAAATAGGACAGGTTTTCGTGGTTGGGCAGATTGGTCTCGGTAATGATAATTGCCCCCGGAGCGGCATGCTCAACCAGGGTCCGAATCAGCCGGACGATTTCGTGGGCCCGGGGATGGTTGATACAGGGACTGCCCAGCTCCTTCCAGATAAAACCCACCGCATCGAGACGGAAAACCCGCACCCCGTTGTCAAGGTATTGACGGATGATACCGACGATCTCGGTCAGTAACCCGGGGTTGGCGAAGTTGAGGTCCACCTGGTCGTGGCTGAAGGTGCACCAGACGTGTTTTTTGCCCCCTTTGCCGTCCACCTCCCGAAGCAGGGGATGGGTGCGGGCGCGCACGACCTGGGATATATCCGTGTCCGCAGGGACATCGATAAAGTAGCCCCGGCCCGGTTCGCGATCCGCGAGAAAATTCTCAAACCACTGGCTGCGGCTCGAGCAGTGGTTGATGACCAGATCCCCCATCAGGTCATAGTGACCCGAGAGGTCGCGGATATCCTGCCAGGTGCCCAGGTCGGGATTGACTGCGGCGAAATCCATCACCGCGAACCCATCATCGGAGCTGTAGGGGAAAAAGGGCAGAATATGAACGCCGCTGACACTGTCCTTGAGGCGCGTATCGAGAAAGCTGTTGAGGGTCTTCAGGGGACGTTCTCCCTCCCGGAGGATGCTGTCACCATAGGTGATCAAAAACACATCGCCCTGGTCCCATAGTGTTTCCGGTCGTGGCGTCGCCGCTGGTTTGTCATTGAGGCCGATGGCGTCAATCAGGGTCTGCGCCAGAGCGGAATGATCAAGTCCGGGATAGTGTTCCGACTCGTAAATAAATCGAAGATGGTTTTCCACACGGAATGCCAGTTCCGTGTCTCTGCCGGCCAAGCCGGCAAGACTCTCCCCCGACGTCGCTTTCATGTTAGAGACTGTGGTCCGCCATGTCGTCGGTCACCGCCGCTGACAGGTCTTCAAGGATGGTGGGAATGGCGCTGATGACCCGGTTCCAGCTGGGAATGAAGGGCGTCTCCATGGGGTTTTCCAGAAATCGCTGGCCGGCTTCGAGAATATTCTGGGCAAACAGTTCCACGGCCTTTTCCTCGCTGTGGATATCGAGCTTGAGGCCATTCATTACCGCATCGTTGTAGTAGGTCTCGATAAAATCCAGGGCGATGCGAAAGTACGTCGCCTTGATGGAACGAAAGGTCTCGGAGTTAAACACCACGCCATTGGTGGCGAGTTTGCGGAACAGGGCCTTGGAAATGTCGATGGACATTTTTGACAGGCCCTGCTCGGCGTCTTCCTCCGACAAATCCTGATGTTTGTGATCATAGACATCGGCGATATCCGCCTGGCATACACGGTTGTTGGCGTAATTGCGGTTGAGTTCCGATAGGACGCCGATTTCCAGCCCCCAGTCGCTGGGAATGCGGATGTCGTTGATGACATCGGTGCGAAAGGAAAACTCCCCCGCCAGCGGGTAGCGGAAGCTGTCGATATAGTCCAGGTAGTCATAGTGGCCGACGGTGCGCTTCAGGGCCCGGATAAGGGGGGTGACCAACAGGCGACTGACCCGGCCGTGTATTTTGCCATTGGCCACCCGGGCGTAGTAGCCCTTGCAGAATTCGTAGTTGAAGCCGGGGTTGGCCACCGGGTATATCAGCCGCGCCAGGAGGCTGCGGTCATAGGTGACGATATCGCAGTCATGGAGAGCGACGGACTGGGCCTTTCCGGAGGCGAGGACGTAGCCCAGGCAGAACCAGACATTGCGACCCTTGCCCGCCTCCCGGGGGCTCAAGCCCTCTTCCTTGAGCTTTTGGTCGATGGCTCGCAGCCGGGGCCCATCGTTCCACAGGACTTTGAAGTTCTGATTCAGGGGGCGAAAAAACGACAGGGCCCGCCGGTACTGGTCTTCGTCTGCCCTGTCGAGGCCGATGACGATCTCATTCAGGTAGTCGACTTTGGACAGTTCCCGGACGATATTGGGCAGGGCGTCGCCCTCCAGCTCCGAATACAGGGACGGCAGTACCAGGCTCATGGGCCGGACCCGGGCAAAACGCCGCAGTTCCACCTCCATGTCCTCCAGGTTCCGTTGCTTGAGATTGTGCAGGGTGGTGATGATGCCGTTCTGGTAAAAATCCCCCATGGCGGTCTCCTGGTCAGGTCTAATGTTCAGGCCCGTCTACAGATCGAGCTCGTTTAGCAGGTGTTCCATCGCTTCGCGCCAGCCCGCGGGGCCAGTGCCATTCGATCGGTACAGACGAGGGTGGTCAAAGTGCGGGAAATCCCTTACCGGCGATTTGATCAGCACCGGGAAATCCGCTTCCGCCAGCATGTCCAGGTCGTTCCCGGAGTCCCCCAGGGCGATCAGTATCGGGGACCGATGCCGGGCAGGCTGATAGTGGCGGGCCAGCCAGCGCAGGGCGGCGCCCTTGTCTGTCTGACCGAGTACATGGATAAAACGGCCGCCTTCAAGAACGCCGAAGCCAAGGCTTTCCACCGCCTCGACAAAGTGCCGATAGGCGGGCGCTTCGTCTTGCCATATCAGGGGTTCGGAATACTGGCGTGACAGGGCGTAGCGGGCACTTTCCTCGCCGAGCCCGGTCAGCGCCTGCAGTCGTTCCAGATCAAAATCGCTGAAGGATTCAAAGCGGAACCGGTTGTCCCGGCGCAACTGCCTGAGGACGGTGATGATGGCGCCCCTATCGGTGCCCAGCACCTTGATCCGGAACAGNCCCGACTCCACGGTATCCCGGACATNAAAGCGGGGGTCATCCCGGTGGATACAGACNGCGGAGCCGTTTTCNATGATAAACGGATCGCTGATCTCGAGCTCTGCTTGCAGCTCGACCACTTCATTGAGTGTCTTGCTGGTGTTGATAATGACAGGAATACCGCGATCCCTTAGGGCGTCGAGGGCAGGCGCTGCCGGGTGCCAATCGTAGCTATGGTGATCGAGCAATGTACCGTCGAGATCAGTGCTGACGAGTAATGGGGGGCGCTGCTGGCTGGTTTGTTCAGTCACGCGTTTTTCACCATTCGATTTGACCCTGGTATTCCAGGTCAATGTAACCGGTTTGCCGTGCCGGCGAAATGACAAGTGCGGTTTGTCATCTGTAGAGCTGGGCCTGAGCCGTTCTGGCAAGACATAAAGAGATACGCGAAATACGTGCCATTTATGAATTGCAGCAATTGGCTGGCACTTCAAACAGGTGGCCGGGGTTTTGGTTGCGATAGTGATAGAGTAAGGTCTCTAGCCATAACAATAACTGCAATCAAGGAGTGTTCCTCATGGGTCGACTGGAAAATAAAGTCGCGATTGTCACCGGTGCCAGCCGGGGAATCGGTCGTGCCATCGCGAAACGTTTTGGCGCCGAGGGCGCTAAAGTGGCCGTATTGGCGCGCAATGAAGAAAATGTGCAACGCACCGTCCGGGAAATTACCGATGCCGGCGGTACCGCTATTGGTATTGTCTGCGACGTCACCGATCTCGATCGCATCCCCGCCGTGGTTCAACAGACCGTGGATGCCTTCGGTACAGTGGATATTCTGGTCAATAACGCCATGGATGTCTCCACGACCCAGGGTACGGCGCTGGATACCCCTGTTGAGCGCATCGATGCCCAGATGCGGGGTGGACCTTATTCCCACATGACGTTTATGCAATGCTGTTATCCCTATATGAAAGGCCGTGGCGGGCGGGTGATAAATCTCGCCTCCAGCGTCGGTTTTATCGGCCAGGCCGGTTATGTGCCCTACGCTGTCGCCAAGGAGGGGATTCGCGCCCTGAGCCGGGTGGCGGCGCGGGAGTGGGCGGCGGATGAGATTACCGTCAATATCATCTGTCCGGTGGCGGTAACCGACTCCTTTGACACCGCCGTGGAAGCCAATGATTGGGATCCCAGCGGGCTGTTTCCCATTCCTCGCCTGGGTTCGCCCGACAAGGACATTGCCCCGGTGGCGGTATTCCTGGCCAGCGAGGAGGCTTCCTACATGACGGGCTACAGCTTTATGCCCGACGGCGGCTTCATGATTGATGCCGCTCGGTAAAGGTCGGGTTTACCCATAACAATTACAGGAAACTGAACATGAAAATCGGTGTAGAACAGATGTGGGGCGACAGCCTCGACCAGTTCCGTGCGGATGTGCGACTGGCGGACGAGCTGGGTTACGACATTATCGGTGTCGGTGACTCCCCCGCAGCCTGGCGGGATCTCTACGTCAGTATGAGTGTGGTGGCAATGGAAACCAAAAACGCGCTTATCACGCCGTTTGTCACGGGCCCGTTTCTCCGTCATCCCCTTGTGGTCGCCAATGCCTTTTCCAGTTTGCAGGATCTCAGTGGCGATCGCATGGGGCTCGGGTTGGCGGTGGGTGGCGGTAACGTCATTGCCATCGGCCGCAAGCCCGCCAATCAGAGAGAGATCAATGACTACTGGGATGCCCTCGACGGCCTTTTTGCCGGCAAGCCTATCGAATGGGAGGGGCGGCCGGTTTCGACGTTGCACAATCCCCGCCGGACGCCGGTCTATTACTCGGCCTTCGGGCCCAAGGCCTTCAAGCTGGCGGGCCAGCGGGCGGATGGCGTCATCATGTTCACCGATGGTGACCTGGGCGAGGTGGAGCGCAAGATCAACATTGTCTGCGATGCGGCAACGGAGGCCGGACGCAACCCCGACGACGTCGAGATCTGGGTGACGGCGTTCTGCTCAATCCGGGATACCCGTGAGCAGGCCCTGGACGACATCAAGGCGTTTCTGGTCACCAATGGACTGACGTTCCTGTACACGCCGGAAAAACTCGCCCAGGTTCCGGACCACATTCTGCCACTGCTGAAGGAGCTGGAACGCCGGTACGATGTCAACGAACACGTGGTGGTCAACGGCAAGAATGTACAGGCGCTCAATGACCTGGGGCCGGAGCTGACCGATTTCCTGGCGAAAATTCACACCGTTGCCGGCACCGCTGACGAGGTCAAAGCCCATATTGACGGGCTGGAGGCATTGGGCGTATCGGCATTCATCACCAACCTGCCTGGCCACGCCGACCCCCAGGGACACCTGAAAGCCCTGGCAAAACTGGTAAAAGGCGTCTGAGGGTCATTCAGGGGGAGACGTGAATAAGTCTGGTGAAGGGCGTATCGAGCGCATTGTGGTTTTGACCGGTGCCGGCATTTCCGCCGAATCCGGTATCAGAACCTTTCGCGCCGCGGACGGATTATGGGAAGAACACCGCATTGAAGACGTGGCGACACCGGAAGGATTCGCCGCCAACCCCGCCCTGGTGCAGGATTTCTATAACCGCCGGCGCCGGCAGCTACAGGACCCGTCGGTCCAGCCCAACGCTGCCCATCGGGCCCTGGCCCGGCTTCAACAATCGTTCCCCGGAGAAGTGTCGCTGGTTACCCAGAATATAGACGATCTTCATGAGCGGGCCGGCTCCCGGAACGTCATCCATATGCACGGGGAATTGCTTAAAATGCGCTGTCACCGCAGCGGGGCGCTGTATCCGGTACGGGGTGATATCGCGTACACCGAACGTTGTGCCTGCTGTGATCTTGAAGGGGTGTTGCGCCCTCACGTGGTCTGGTTTGGCGAAATGCCCCTGCAAATGGATGAGATTTATCAGGCGTTGTCGGCGTGTGACCTGTTTGTCGCCATCGGCACCTCCGGGAATGTCTATCCCGCTGCCGGGTTTGTGCAGGTCGCCCGGGACGCCGGGGCGAGAACCCTGGAGCTCAACCTGGAGCCATCGGCGGTGCATTCGGCGTTTGCCGAAAAGCGCAGCGGGGAAGCCTCCCGGCTCGTGCCCGAATGGGTGGACACCATTCTTGCACAGGTGAACGCGGCGTAAGCTGTCAGACGCCCCTAGAATTTATAGAGCCCCGGCTCGATGCCAAGAAGCTCACTGCAATCCCTGCTCGGGATGCCGTCCTCCCGGTAGGCGAAGTCCCCTGCCGCCTGCCGTGCTGCGAGTTCCTTCATCAGCCGCCGGTATTCCTGACCACCCTTGTCGAAACGGGAGTGCAGGTCGCGGCGGCTGGTGGGGCCGTCATAGCGGGAACTCTGGGGCGTGGTCATGTACATGTCCTGCATGGCGACCCAGTTGCCCACCGTCGGAAAGATATATTTGAACAGGCCCCTGGCGTTGGTCAGGTTAAAGCCCACGTCCTGGCGGGTACGATCACGGCTTTCCGGCAGGCTGGTGTGCAGTACGGGTACGTCGTAGCCCGGGGTGAAGCGACCGTAGATCAGGGCGATGTGGTTGCGAACATAGATATGAATGACCTGGCGCACATCCTGGGTTTTGGCTTTTACGCCCCCGAGCCAGCGCATGGCTGGCGCCACGCTTTTGTTCTTGCAGTGGCGGATCATGGTCACGGTCTCCGAGGTGGTTATCACCTCGATTTCCTCACTCTCCGATTTCTCGTCGCCGATCAGGTTGGCGTGCAGAATATCCGCATGGGTCAGGTCGATCAGGTTTTCCAGGGTCAGGGCGGACGTACAATTAAACCGGACGGTGCCCTTCATGTAGCGGGGGAGGCCCCCCTGGGGCGGGAAGAACGGGATATTGGGCAGGTATTTCACATCGGCATTGGCCGGATCGCCATACCAGCCCCAAACGTAACCGTAGCATTCCGTCACCGGGTACCGGCCGGTCCCTCCGGTCAGTAAGCTGCCCTCCTGGCCGGTTTCATCGGCGGGGGGGAACTCGGACGCCACAGCCTCGCCGTTTTCCCGCCACACATAGTAGGGCTGGGAATAGATAGAGCGATACAGGGGCCTGTTGCCGACGCTGATGTCGTGGGCGAGGGGAAACCAGGCATCGCGCAGGACGATATCGTGGGGTTGCCAGTCGTTGATGAAGTTTGGGTCAGTACTGTCCGGATCTGCACCAGAACGGTCGCCGGGTTGTAGGTCAACGGGTTTCAGCATAATCGAATCCTCCGTGCCAAATGATGTCCGCGGATTTCAGGCTGCCCTGGCGAAGCTTCTGAAAGGGGGTGGATGCCGATTTCAATAGTTTTCGAAGCTTTGCGCCGTCTACCCATTGTCGGTGCCGGATGGGTGACCGCCGGCTCAGCCACAATTTGCGCATTGGCGGTACCGAAGAACCCCTTTCCGCGCGCCAGCGGATCGCCGTTACGCCGCGCTCGGCGGGCGCCGGAGCGAGTGTCGCCCGAATCAGCTCGCGGCGCTCCATGTCCCGAAGGCTGAACGCCGTCTCGCCCGTCTGCGGGTTCGTGGCTGAATGCAGCAGCAACGGAAAATCTTCGGTGAAACGGGAGTCGATTCGCCGTCCGGCCCAATGACACCAGCGCTTGAGGACGATGTGGCCGTCCTGCCAATGGGGGTCGCCGTGGAAGTACTCGGTCATTCGTACCCCCGGGATGGAAAAAATCAGCCAGGGACCATCAAACAGGGCGTTCAGGTATTCTTCGTAATCCAGTGCCAGCGCGACGACGCCTGAGCGCGC
Source organism: Porticoccaceae bacterium (assembly GCA_002702725.1). Lineage (GTDB taxonomy): Bacteria > Pseudomonadota > Gammaproteobacteria > Pseudomonadales > Porticoccaceae > NAT127. The sequence continues at coordinate 9,186 of PABE01000143.1, read as the reverse complement.
TAATGTGTCACCGGAGGGAACGCCTGGCGTAACTTCCCCATTGAGGGCTACACGGATAAGGCCACTCTCCTCCCGGCAGGGGTAGGTTTTGACCTTGTAGAGGCTGGAGAACTTTTGCTCACCCTTGAGGTTGGGGATGTTTTTCAACATTCCGGTATCCCCGTCGTAGCTCCAGCCGTGATAGCCGCAGCGGATGTTGCCATTGGGCAGGACACAGCCCAGGGAGAGTGGTGCCCGGCGGTGTGGGCAACGGTCTTCCACGGCGTATACGTCGCCCTCCGGACTCCGCCACAGGGCGATCCGGTGTCTGCCGCAGGCCACGGCCAGGGGCTTGTCTCCCCGAACCTCCTCGGACAGTGCCAATGCCCAGGACATTGGCTGAGCGCTTTGTGGATTTAACATGGTCGAGTACCCGGTTGTTATCGTAATGTTTGGGTCGTTCCGTTCTTCCAGAGGGTTCACAACGGGCACGAACAGATGCTGCCACAGGGTTCTATAACGAATTAAACCGATGTCCGTTACCCATCTTGACACTGAGTCTAGCCAGTCGCCGGCGGGATTGCGGCGCTATCGTTATATCGTTTCTCCAAAAGTATCCCGATGGAGACATCGTTCCAGAAAATCGCATACCCGAAAGAGGTTGCTGGCCGTTTGGCGACACGCCTTCAGTTACGGTTAAGTGATATCGGTGGTGCGCTTGCCGATAAAGGTTTCCGGAACGTAGAGAGCGACTATCCAAGACGCTTTGGCGGCAATCTTTTCGTTCGTTATAGGCCGTTTCCAACGTTGCGCTCAAGGGGGGTGGGTACTACAGCCAGGGACGCGAGGGCATAATGTCGAAAACTCATAATATGTGTGGAGATTACGATGGATCTGGGATTGTCAGGTTTGCGGGCTGTGGTAACCGGCGGCAGTCGGGGTATTGGCAAAGCGATCGTCACCAGACTGGCCGAGGAGGGTGCCCGTGTCGCCTTCTGCGGACGGAGCGAGTCCCCGGGACGGGCGCTGGAAGCGGAATTGTCCACTCGGGGCCTAATGGCCACATTTGTTGCGGCGGATACCGAGACCGATGCCGGCATCGATCGGCTCGCGGCGCAGGTGCTCGACGCCGGTCCCGTGGACATCCTGGTCAATAATGTCGGTGGTAGCGCCAACCCGGAAGCCGCCGGACAGGGGTTTCTGAATATTCCCACCAGCGAATGGATGCAGACCTACTACAAGTGCGTGGTGGGAGCGGTTCGTCTGATTGACGCTCTGGTTCCCTCGATGAGGGAGCGGGGCTGGGGGCGAGTGATCAATATTTCCAGTGCCGGCGGCCTCGAACCCCCGGACAATATGCCCGCCGAGTACGCCGCCGCCAAGGCGGCCATGAACACCATGACCATGAGCCTGTCCCGAACCCTCGCCCGAACCGGGGTGACGGTCAATACGGTGACGCCCGGTCCGGTGTTGACCGAGGGCTTTCAGTCCTGGATGGAACAGGTGGCCAAAGACAATGGCTGGGGCACGGACCTGGCCGCAATAGAGAAGCGTTTTGTCACTGAAGTATTGCCCCTGACCGCTGGACGCCTCGGCCGCCCCGCGGACATTGCCTCGGCCGTGGCCTATATCGCCAGTGTGCATAGCGATTTTGTCACCGGCTCCAACTTCCGTGTCGACGGTGGCCTCAGCCGCGCGGCACTATAAGGTTTCCGCCACTCAACAGTACCGGCCCAGGAGGCTGTAATGAACCAAGCTGTGAACAAGGCTGCGCGCCCGTTTCAGAAGCCGGGATCGTTTAACGTCCGCGACCCGCAACCGCTTCCGGAGAGCCTCAAGGATTACCGCATTGTCTCCGCCGATAATCATTTGACCCTGGGTGGTGAGGATGTCTGGTACAACCGGGTGCCGGACGCGCTCAAGGACAGGGTGCCCCGGGTTTGGCACGATAAAACGAGCGGCCTCTGGATGACCGGTTTTGAAGGAAAGAGTCTTTATCCATTTGGCTCCGAGGCATTCGTTCATACCATGGAAGGGCGCGAAGGCGCCTGGAATGTGGATGCCCGTACCCGGGACCTGCGGGAAGAAGGCATCGACAAGGAAATTGCTTTTCCTCAAATCCTGCCGGTGTTTTTTCACCATCCGGATCTGGCGCTTCGGGAGTGGCTGTTCCGCGGCTACAACCGGTACCTGGCTGATTTACAGGCCCGCCAGGCAGGGCACTTCTACGGTGTCGGGATCCCCAACTACTGGGATCCGGCTCAGGCCGAGGCTTCCATCAATGAGATGGTTAACCTGGGTTTGAAGACGTTTATGCTGCCGTCCCTGCCGGGTAAATTTGCCGACGGCAATGACATTCATTATGCCGACGACGCCATGGAACCGTTGTGGCAGGCAATCGAACAGTCCGGTCTGCCGGTGTGCTTTCACATTGGTGAAAATATCAATGTCGGTGGCCGCGGGACATTGGCAGTGACTGCCTTGAACAGTTTGGGGGCCATTTATTTTCGCCGGAACTTTGGCGAACTGGTGTTCGGCGGTATTCTGGATCGCCATCCGGGACTCAGGGTAGTGTTCTGTGAGGGCAATCTGCACTGGATTCCCGGTATGTTGCAAGATGCTGAAATGATCTATGACTCCTTTGGCCAGGTAATTGACGATCTGCCGGATCGACGGCCGTCGGCGTACTGGTCAGAGCATTGCTATGCGACCTTCATGCACGACCCGGCGGGTCTGTCCATGCTTGACCGGATCGGGGCAGACCGGGTGATGTGGTCCTCGGACTATCTGCACAACGAAAGCACCTTCGGCTACAGTGGTCGTGTGATGCAGGAGATCATCGACGTCGCCGGCGAGGCCGACGCTCGCAGTATATTGGGAGAGACCGCCATTCGTGTTTTCGGCCTTGATGATTGAGTCCTGAAAACGGAATAAAAAAACCGCAGCGTTCGCTGCGGTAAAAGGGAAGTCTTTGTCGCCGGCTCGACGCCGTGCTATTTCTCGACAAATGCCCGTTCAATCACATAGTGACCCAGATCCCCATGTCGGGTTTCGCGAAAGCCGGACTGGTCGAGCAGGCCGCAGACGTCCTTGAGCATGGTCGGGCTGCCGCAGAGCATAAAACGATCATCGTCCAGGTTCGGGGGTGGCAGTCCGATATCCTCAAACAGCTTGCCGCTGGCGATCAGGTCGGTAATGCGCCCGTTGTTGCGAAAGGGTTCCCGGGTCACCGTCGGGTAGTAAATCAGCTTTTCCGCCGCCAACTCGCCGAAGTACTCGTTGTTGGGGAGTTCTTCCGTGATCGTGTCACGGTAGGCGAGATCGGCGATGTGCCGGCAGCCGTGGACCAGAATAACCCTGTCGAAGTGCTCGTAGGTCTCGAAATCCTTGATAACACTCAGAAAGGGGGCAAGGCCGGTGCCGGTGCTGAACAGGTAGAGATGACGGCCGGGCAGCAGATGGTCTACGGTCAGTGTGCCGGTGGGTTTGGTACTGAGCAGGACCTCATCGCCAACTTGCAGATGCTGCAGGCGCGATGTCAGCGGACCGTCGGGCACCTTGATGCTAAAAAATTCCAGTTCCGGCTCGTAGTTGGCGCTGACGATGCTGTAGGCGCGCAACAGCGGTCTGCCGTTTTCGGCTTCGAGGCCGAGCATCGTGAAGTGGCCATTGCGGAAACGGAAAGCGGGGTTCCGGGTCGTGGTGAAGCTGAACAGGTTGTCAGTCCAGTGGTGGACGCGGGTCACTTTTTCACGGATCAGATTGCTCATCGCGGATACCGGTTATGGATGTCATGGATGCACTATAGAGGCCTGGCATTAACCGGTAAAATGGTTTATAACGATTTTAATAATCGATTTTATGGATAATGACGGCAATGAAATACACCTTGCGCCAGCTGGAAGTGTTTCTCACCACGGCCCATACGGAAAACATCAGCCGGGCGGCGCAGTTGCTTAACATGTCCCAGTCCGCTGCGAGCAGCGCCCTCCGGGAACTGGAGCAGCAGTTCGATATCCAGCTCTTCGACCGGGTGGGCAAAACCCTGCAATTGAATGAGTTGGGCAGGCTGCTCCAGCCAAGGGCCGAAGAATTGCTGGAGCGGGCAAGGGAACTGGAGAGCGCCCTTGGACACCACACCCAGAGCGGACCCCTGAAAGTGGGCGCGACACTGTCCATAGGCAATTACCTGGCCGTACGATTGATGGCCAAATACATCGAGGAGCCGGGTGCCCGGGTAACACTTGAGGTGGCCAACACTGCCACCATCAGTCACAAGGTGGAGCACTTTGAGCTGGACATCGGTCTGATCGAAGGGGAGGTCCACCACCCCGATCTGGAGGTGACACGATGGCGGGACGATGAACTGGTGGTGTTCTGCGCCCCGGATCACCCCTACGCGAAAAAAGCGGTGCTGACCGATGAAGACCTTCTCGGCGCCACCTGGATCGTCCGGGAGCCGGGATCAGGGACCCGCCAGACCTTTGATCGGGCCCTGCACGGCCTGCTCCCCAACCTGAATATTCTGCTCGAACTCCAGCACACTGAGGCCATCAAGCGGGCCGTGGAAGCGGGTTTGGGATTGGGTTGCCTGTCGAAAATTACCCTGACCGAAGCCTTCGCCCGGGGCAGCCTGGTGCCGCTGGCAACCGAGGGCAAGGACTGGCAGCGCAGCCTGTACTTTATTGTCCACCGGCAGAAATACCGCAGTGCGGGGCTGCTGCGTTGGCTGGATATCTGTCACGAAAGCAGCCTCTAGCGGGTGCCGGCCTCAGTCGTGGCCGAACAATTCATTGAGATCCATACCCCGGGCCCGGGCCTGACGGAGCCAGCGGCTTTTGGCCATGCGCTGCATGTTCACTGCGTGATCCGATTCGTCGACGATGTCGGTACCGAGAATCGTTTCGATGATGTCCTCGAGGGTGACAATACCGAGCATCGAACCGAATTCATCCACCACCAGGGCGATGTGTTCCCTGGTTTCGACGAACTGATTGAACAGGTAGGTAATGGGCAGCGACTCATGGGCGACCGTGATTTCCCGAAGAATGGTCTTCAGGGGTTGGTTGCCCCGGCCACGCAGGTGGGCGGCGAGCAGCTGATCTTTCAGAAAATAGCCCGTGATGTCGTCGGGATTGTCGCTGGTGTGGAGCAGAATGCGCGAAAAGGGCAGCTCGGGTTGTGAGTTGAAATAGTCGGCAATGGTGGTGTTTTCGGCGGCCCGTTGCACAACGGGGCGGGGCGTCATGATGGTCCGTACCTGCACCGTATCGAAGGTGAGCATGCTTTTCAGCATCTCGGAGTGGCGGGCTTCAAACAGACCTTCCTGGGCACCGATTTCCGCCATGGCAAGAAAATCGGAGCGGGAAAACAGGCTCGCGCCGCTACTCGTCTTGAAACGGCGTGTGGCCAGTTGGCACAGCCAGACAAGGGGAAACAACAGGGCGATGATTCCCTGCAGTGAGTAAACGGTAAAGGTGACCAGTCTCCGCCAGTGGGTGGCCCCGATGGTCTTGGGAATGATTTCGGAAAAAACGAGGATTATCACCGTGGTGCCCGCCGGGACCAGAACGCCGGTGATCAGGGGCGCTGTATTGGCCCAGATTAACGCCGCCTGTTCGCCGACCCCGATGGCGCCGACTGTGTGGGCAATGGTGTTGAGGGTCAGTATGGCGGCCAGTGGACGGTCGATGTTGGCCTTGAAGGCCTTGAGTTGGCGCCCGACGACAGAACCCTTCTGAACCTGTATCTCCGCAAAGGCGGGGGTGATGCTGAGCAGCACCGATTCCCATAGGGAGCAGAGAAAAGAGGTAACCGTGGCCAGCAGCAGAAAAATGAACAGCGTGGTCAGCACGGCACCACCCTTTCGCGGCTAGATTGAACCGGGATTTTGACGTCGCACCATGGCTCTGGATCAGGCATTGGGCTGGCTCTCCATCATCCAGCTCGACAGGAGGAACAACAGGCGGGCACCGACATTGCCATCCCATTCGTCCTCGGGGGCGTGAGGGTTCGGAGCCACTTCGCACAGGTCGAAGCCGACAATGCGACGACCCGACTGAACCAGGCGCTTGAGCAAAAACCGCGCCTGCTCGAATTCCAGGCCACCGGAAACCGGCGTGCCGGTATGGGGGCACAGGTCAGGCTTGAGGCCATCGATATCAAAGGAAATGTACACTTTCTCCGGGAGGCGCTCGATGATGCTGTCGGCGATGGCGGCAAAGGGTTCTCCCTCGTACAGGCGCTCTTTCATATCGTCATCATAGAACACGTCGATAGCAGGGTGTTGCTCCGCATAGGCGCACTCTTCTTTGCTGAAATCCCGAATTCCTACCTGCACAAGACGGCTCGGTGCGCTATTCAGGGCTATGACATTGCGCATGATCGATGCATGCGACCCGGTAAAGCCCTGGTAGCGATCCCGCAGGTCGTGGTGGGCATCTATATGGAGCAGGCCCAGGTTGCCGTTATACCTGTCGCAAAGGTAGTGAATCTGGCCCAGGGGCGATGAGTGATCTCCTCCGATGAGAGCCAGCAGTTTGCCGTCGGTGTCCAGTGCCCGGCACCGGTCGTAGATAAGCTCGTTAACCCGCTTGGAGGCCCGATTGACATCCTCGAGGGCCTGCATGAGTTCGGCATTGCCGTCGAGGCTGCCGTGTTGTTCCAGGTGGTTCTGGATCGCTGCGGCAAGGGGGCCACAAAGACTGTTAAGTTCGACGATTTCCGGTTCCGGGGGCAACAGATAAAACCCCTTTTCAAAATGGTTGGGCAGGCCGCGCAGATAGAGGTCGAGTTGCGGGCTGGCCTTGCGGATCGCCTCCGGGCCCATGGCTGTGCCCTTGCCGTAGGAGGTCGTCACTTCCCAGGGAACCGGAATATAGACCAGGCTGGCGTCATCCAGGGTGCCGGGAATGCCGTATATGCCGTCGTCGGCGGAGCCTGTGAGCGAGGGGTCGTAGGTGCCTGTTCGGTCGATGTCCATAGTGTCCCTGGCAATTCGAGTAGGGGCCAATTCTAGCCAGTGGCGAGGGGGCAATGAAAGCCCTGCGGATCCGAATTGTATCCGTAACCCGGCAGCAATCCGAAGGGTATTCGGGATATACTGGCGGCAATTCCGGAGAAGATGACCAGTAGCGAGCACCATGATCCGATACCTTTCATTCCTTGCATTTGTCCTGTTCAGTCTGACCGCCCAGGCGGGTCTTTTGGACTATTTCAAGGACGAGGACGGCAGCACCAACTGGCAATACATCGCCAACTGGTCGAGCGGAATATTGATCCTCCTGCTGTCGGTGGCATTGATCAAACTGTTTTTCACCCACCGACAGGTGCGGCGCTCCAACCGGGCCCTGAAAGCCATTCGCAATGACCTGGAAAAGCGGGTCAAGGAGCGCACCGCCACGCTCAATGAATCCAACCAGCTGCTCAAGCAAACCAACCAGCTTCTCGAACAGGAAGTGGCTGAGCACAAGGAGACCAGTCATCTCCTGCGCGCCTCAGAGGCCTATATCAGCAACATCCTGCAATCGATGCCGTTGATGCTGGTCGGCCTAAAGGGGCACGGCGAGATCACCCAGTGGAACCGCCGCGCCGAGGAAATTGCCGGTATCAAGGCCGAAGAGGCCATCGGTCGCAACCTCTGGGAAGCCTACCCGACCATCACCGTTGGTCCGGACCAGGTGGAGCAGGCGGTGAAAAGCGCTAAACCCGTCACCATCAAACACAGCCAGCGGGGCCGCTATCACTTTGACATTATTATTTATCCCCTGAACAACCAGGTGGAGAAAGGGGTGGTGATCCTGATTGATGATGTCACGCAGCGGGTAATGACCGAGAATATGCTGATTCAGCGGGACAAGATGTCCTCCATGGGCGAGCTGGCCTCGAACATGGCCTATGACATCAACTCGCCGCTGCAGGCCATCCTGGAGGACGTCAGGCATATCCGCAACCTGATCAACGATGTGGTGCCCATGAATGACCGCGACGCTTTGTCGGCCCTCAATGGCATGCTCGACGATGCGACGGAAAAGGGCCAGGAAGCCTCTGCGGTGATTGGCAACCTGCTGGAATTTTCCCGGGCCGGCAGCGACGAAAAGAACGTCGAGAACGTTACCGAGATCATGGAGCACAGTATCGCGCTGGCAGCGGACGTGATTTCGGTACCCTCTAAACTGCACTTCCGGGATATTGCCATTGAACGGGATATAGAGCCTGGGCTGCCGCCGATCCCCTGTTACGCTGCCGAGCTGCAGCAGGTGTTCCTGAGTCTGTTTCGCCACGCCTGTCACGCGCTCAGTGAGGTAGGTCGGGACGATCGCAAACCGGTGATCAGGGTTGAAATGAAAGAGCGCTACGATGCGCTTTGGATAAAGATCTCTCACAACGGCGTCGGTCTCACCTACGAAGAACAAAAATACATTTTCGAGCCCTTTTTCAACAGTCCCTCGGAAAACGGCTACGACGCAACCAAGCGGCTGTCGTTCTCCTATTTCATTATCACCGAGCACCACCGCGGCCATATGGCTGTCACCTCGGATGTTGAGGTCGGCACCACCTTCCACATGCAAATCCAGCTTAAATAGGATTCGTGAATCATCTACTCCAGCCGCGCGCTATCAACGTCGGGTAAATGGCGTCTCTCCCGCCCCTGTCCTATGCTCTAGAGGCGTGTTAACAGGGGAGCGATATGAAGTGGGTAGCGGTCATTATTGCTGTCGGTCTTTTTTGGGTGCCTCCGGCGCTGGCCCAGCAATCTATCTGGCTGGTCGATATCAAGGGCCCGATCGGACCGGCAACAGCCGACCGGGTGACTCGGACACTGGATCAGGCAGTTGCTGATTCGGTACCTGCCGTTATTCTGCGCATGGATACTCCCGGCGGTCTGGATCAGGCCATGCGGGACATCATTCAGGCGATTCTTGCAAGCCCGGTGCCTGTGATCGGCTATGTGGCGCCTTCGGGCAGCCGCGCCGCCAGTGCAGGCACCTACATTCTGTACGCCGCCCACGTTGCCGCCATGGCACCGGCTACCAGTCTCGGTGCCGCCACGCCGGTGCAAATTGGCGGCGGGATGCCGCTTCCGTCACCCGCTGACCAGCCGGAAAAGCCCGGTGCCGGTGACAGTAAGGACAAGGCTGATCAGGCACCCGATTCCGCCCAGGCCATGCGCAACAAAGTGGTCAACGATGCCCGCGCCTACATACG
>PABE01000142.1 GCA_002702725.1 Porticoccaceae bacterium | reverse complement strand
CCGCCCCAGGCGGTGGACTGGATCTTGCGCAGCGGGGCGTGCTGGCCAGGAGCCGGCACACTGTCCAATGTCAGCCCCGCGGCGGCCAGGTTTTCCACGGCCAGGGCATCGTCGGGGAAGGGTTTCAGTCTGTTCCAGGGCGGTTTGGCCTGCTCTGCGGCATTGGCGTATTCGATAAGCTGTCTGACGGAGTGGACCCCGTCGCCGGTCACGGACTTGGAAAGGCGACGCACCGCGAACAACAGCTCGCCGTGGGAGACAAACAGACGGTGACATACGCCGGACACCTGACGTTCGACCAGAATGGTCCGGGACAGGCTAGCCGCATGGTCATAGGCCCGGGCAAGGGTGTCCTCGTCGCGGATATCGACGGTCACACCCTCGCCCCGGTCACGGTCGGCGGGCTTCACCACCACCGGCCACCCCAGCTGCCGGGCGGCATCCAGCGCATCGGCGGCATCGGCAACCACACGATGGATCGGCGCCGGCAGCCCGGCGGCGCGGACCACCGCTGCCGCGAGGTATTTATGGTTACTCATCTTCGAACCGATGGCCGAATCCGCCTGGATTGATGAACGGTCCAGCAGGGTCGCATGGCGGCCCCAACCCAGGAGGTAAATACCGCTGCCCAGGTGCCGGAACGGGATGCCGGCGCGGTGGGCTGCCGCCAATAGTGGGATGGTAGAACGGCCTCCGGGAATCTGGTCGTCGAAGGCGGAAACGAAATCCCGGTCGATTTCCTCGACAAGGCGCGCATCACGCTGCGGGGTTCCCCCGGCGGCAAGCGCGATCACGGCGCGGGTGGCATGTTCGTATGCCTGCCTGAGGATACGGCCGGGCAGGTGATCAACCGCCGGTATTGCCACCGCCACGGTGAAAGCCCGCCCGTCCTTCCCCACCGGACGTACGCTGACCACCGCACCGGGGTCGAGGGTGGGAATCTTCACCGCCCGGAGCAGACTCCCGCCGAGAAGTAGAATACGCCACGCCAGCTGCGCGACGTTCTTCTCCCGCTTACCGCCCTTGAACCCGCCGACAGAGACCAGCGGCAGGGCGGTGACGTCGAACAACGCCGCCAAACGCCGATCGATGTGGGCAAGGTCCATGGACTCGGGCAGCGGCAGCGTCAGGGAGAGTTCCGCCGACGGCTGGGCAAGGCCCCGGTAGCCGAAGAAACTCACTCGGGGCGGGGTCGCCTGCTTCGCTTCGGTGGACGTGGCGTCCGTTTTCCCCTCCGGCTTTAGCGTTCCCACTGTCGCCCCCAGATACGCGGGTTTTGCACCCTGTGAACTTCGCCCACGGGCAGAGCGGCGAAGATGTCATGGCCTTTCTGTTCCGGTCTTGCGGCGTCACCGGTCGGTTCAGCCACGCCGACCTGCCCTACCAGAGGGCCCAGGCCGGGTGCCGGGATCTGTCTATTTGAATCAACTGCCAATTGCATTGAAAACGGGTTCCTGTTGACCAAAGCGGAGAAAACGGGGTGGTGCACCGCAAGGCAGCCGCTGCCATGGGATTACCGTTGCGCTGACCCATCGGGGCGGTTTTTGGGACCAGTGTTGCGCGGCGCGGCCACCGGATGTCTGCCCGTGGCAATGAAGTATTCCACAGTTTTCAGCCCTGAAAAAACTCTCGCTGTCCCGGGAGACAGCGAGCGGATGGTTTCTACCGGAAAGCCCTGCCAAGGTGCTTTCAGCCGGGGACGCATTTGGCCGACACAGCGGGCCGCCGTCAGTATCTGGCGATCACCTCGTCGCCGAAGCGATTCACCCAGTCGACTTTCTCCTGGACTGTCATGGTGTCCTTCATATAAGGATTGCGGTAGCACACATGAATTTCGTTGACGCCGATCTCTTCCTCCAGGCGACGGATATCGTCGATGCCCGACACCGGCATGCCGGCGGCAATCAGCAACGGGTCGTTCTCACGCCCGCATTCGATGCGGTATTGCTTTAGCAGGGCGACGCGCTCGGCGAGCTGTTCTTCGGTGACACCGATAAACAGGAAGCCGTCGGTGAATTTGGCGGCGCGCTTGTAGGCGGGTTTGCTGTGACCGCCGTAGATCATGGTCGGCGGTTTGGAGGGCACCGGGCACATCTTAATGCGCGGAATATCGTAGTACTCGCTGTGCCATTCGAAGTATTCCCCGGTCATCAGCCCCGGGATGATTTGCAGGATTTCTTCCATCCTCGCTGCGCGGCTGGGCCAGTCGGCGTTGCAGGCGTGGAAGTCTTCGGGCCAGGGGTCGAGCCCGACACCCAGCACAAAGCGCTCGTTGGTGAACACGGCCAGGGAGCTGACCATCTTGGCGATGAGGACAGGGTCACGGATGGGGGTTTTCAGGACACCGGTCTGGAATTCGAGTTTTTCGGTGACCACGGACATGGCCGCAAACAGCTGGAACGGGTCGATAAAGGGCGCGTCGTCCAGAAAGGATCGGTCGCCGGATTCCGTGTAGGGGTATTTTTCCGATGTGGTCTCCGGGTAGAGAATACTGTCACCGGTGGAAAACACCGAAAAACCCGCCTCGTCGGCGGCCTTGGCAAGCGGCAGGTAGTGCGAGATATCGCACATGGCTTCACTGAGGGCAAAACGCATCGCTGGCTCCTTTCAGGACTGTTGTTATCACTATCGGCGGCCCGAACGCCTAACCGCTGGCGTGGTCAGATGGCCTTACAATACACGCCAAAGCCGGGGAAGGCACGGTTCTTAACCCGTTCGCCAGGGAGTACACTGGCCCCTTTCACTACTCAGGAAATTGACCATGACCGAGACCACCGCCGACAAGGCGTACCTGCTATTGGGCTGCCCTTTCTGCTTCAAGTTCCTTTTGTTTATGACCGAGGCGGGACTGCTTGACCAGATTGAGGTAATCACCCTGGATCACAGCGCGCCGGATTACGGCGACACCAAGCAGTCGCTGGAGGAAAAGGCCGGCCGTAAAGTGTCCTTCCCCACGGTTGAAATTGCACCGGGTGTCTACGAATCCGACACCCAGGCGCTGATCGATCACTACAGGGCGAAGGGCGGTATCGGTGACGCGTCACTGCCGACGCTGGCGTTCTACGAACAGGGGCTGTTTCAGAACGTCGTCAATCTGTTCAAGGAGAACATGGCCCTCAAGAAGGAGTTGGGCAAAAGCTAGGGAAGCTAATCGAGGAGTTGCCGCGCCTTGTCGATATAACGGCACATAAGTTCTGCCCCTTCGGCGATGCGCAGGGTATGGCGGTGCAGTAAATCCGGGTTGATGACGTACAGCTGATCGTTCGCCACGGCATCGATACCCGGCCACTGCTGCCACTCGCGCATCCAGTCGGGGGGCACACCGTCCGCCTCGCTGACCACGATGACCTGGGGGTTGGCGAGCACCACCGACTCGAGGCTGGTGTTGACCACCAGCGTCGGCGCGTCGGCAAAAATATTGCGCCCGCCGCACAGGCGAATCACATCCGACACCAGATGCTCGCCGTTGAGGCTGATCATGGGCCGGTTCCAGATTTGCTGGAACACCCGCACCGGGCGGCGGTAGCTAAAGGTAACGCGCAATTCATCGATACGACCCCGAAAGTCATCCGCCGCTGCTCGGGCCTCTGCCCCTCGGCCCGTCAGTTCACCAAGCCGGACAATCTCAGTGGCGATATCCGCCAGGTGCCGGGGTTCCTGGACATACACCTTGAGCCCCAGGGCGCGCAGTCGCTCGATCACCTGGTCGCCATTGCCGCTGCGCCAGGCGATAACCAGATCCGGATTGTGGCGCAGAAGCACCTCCAGATTGATGGCGCCACTGCTGCCCACCCGGGGAAGAGCGCGGGCGGGTTCCGGATAGTCACTCCACTCCACCGTGGCGACGATGGCCGGCCCGGCGCCGATGGTGAACAACTGCTCGGTGATATGGGGGCTGAGGCTGACGATGCGCTCCGCGGGGCGACTGAGGGTGACTGGCTCGCCGGTGGCATCGGTGACCGTGACTTCCGCGCGGCTGGCGGCGGAAAGCGCCAACAGAATGGCACACAGATACCGGCGCAACCGGAACATCAGGTGATCACCAGCGGGTTGCCGGTCACCGGATGCGCCTGAACCATTGCTTTCACCTCGAACACCCGCTCGATAAGCGCCGGGGTCAGGACCTGTGCCGGCGCGCCGTATTCCACCACCCGGCCGCAACTGAGCAGCAGCATTTGCGTGGCGCAACGGGCCGCCATGTTCAGGTCGTGGATTACCAGTACCACGGCAAAGCCCTGCCCCGCCAGGCGCGCCACGAGGTCGAGGGTGAGCTGCTGATGGGCCAGATCGAAGGAGGCGGTGGGCTCGTCGAGCACCAGCAGGCGGGATTGTCTGTCCGCGTTTTCCCAGATCTGGGCCAGCACCCGGGCCAGTTGCACCCGCTGTTTTTCACCGCCCGACAGCTGCGTATAAATCCGTTTCGCCAGATGCTGGCCATCGACGGCGGTCAGGGCTTCTTCCACGATGGCCCGGTCCCGTTGTACACCGGTGTTGTGGGGGGTCCGCCCCAGCATGACCACTTCTTCGGCGGTGAAGGGAAAGTCCAGGCTGGTGCCCTGGGGCAGGATCGCCATAGCCTTTGCCTTTTCCGCCGGCCGCCAGTCGTCGATGTCGCGGCCGTTGAACCGGACGCGGCCCCGGCTCGGCGCCCATTCGCCGCTCAGTATCCGCAACAGGGTGGTTTTGCCGGCGCCGTTGGGGCCGAGTACGGCCAGCACCTCGCCGGGGTCGACGGAAAAACTCACGTCGGACAGCAACGAGACGCCGCCGAGGGTGATGCCAACCTGTTCGAGGACCAGGCTCATGGCAGCATCCCGGCGTAGTGACGGTGCCGCTGCTGGATCAGCAGCGAGACAAAGAAGGGCGCGCCGAGCAGCGCCGTGATCACCCCGGTGGGCAGCTCCGCCGGCAGAATAACGACCCGCGCCAGGGTATCCGCCACCACCATGAACAGGGCCCCCATCAGTAGCGAGCACGGTATCAGGTGCCGGTGATCGGGCCCGATCAGCAGGCGAACCCAGTGGGGCACCATGAGGCCGACAAAGGCGACGATACCGGAGGTGGCAACGGCGATACCGACACCAAAGGCGGTGACCAGAATGATCCGTCGCTTCAATGATTCCACCGGCACCCCCAGGTGGCGGGCCTCGGATTCACCCAGCAACAGGGCATTGAGGGCCTGACTCTGGCGCGGCAGCAAGGCGCAAACCACGGCTGCTGCCAGAAACACAATACTGACCCGCTGCCAGTTGGCGCCCTCGAGGCTGCCCATCTGCCACAGGCTCAGCCGACGCAGCATGTCGTTGTCGGCAAAGACGTTGAACAGGCTATTGAGCGCCCCGGCCAGGGCGCTGATGGCAATGCCCGCCAGCAGCATGGTGGCAACCGAGGTGCCGGTGCTGTTAGTGGCCAGCCGGTAGACCAGCAGCACGGCGGCAAAACCGCCGGCAAAGGCGCCCATGGCCACCAGGGATACGCCGAGCAGGCCGCCGGAAATCAGGCCGCTGCCGAGCACCACCATGGCGCCGGCACCCGCCGAGGCGCCACTGGCGACGCCGATCAGGGACGGGTCCGCCAGGGGGTTGCGGAACAGCCCCTGCATCGCCGCGCCGCACCCGGCGAGCACAACACCGAGCAAGGCCGCGAGAATCACCCTGGGCAGGCGCAGGGAGAACAGGATAAGACCGTCCCGGGACTGTGGACCGTCGCCAAACAGCTCCGCCAGGGCGGCCAGCAGTTCCGCCGGGGTCACGAACACGGCGCCACTCATGAGCGCCAGCAGCAGTACCGGGGGTAGAAAAGCCCAAAGTAACCAGCGCAAATGCCGGTGGTGGAGGGGGCGCATCAGCGTTTGCCGCTTAAAAGTCGACGCCCTTGCGGGCTTTGATACCGGCCTTGTAGCAATGCTTGACTTCCTTGAGCTCGGTAACGGTATCGGCGAGGTCCTGCAGGGCACTGCCGCCGCCGCGACCGGTGACCACAACGGACTGTTCCCGGGGCCGCTCGGCCAGGGCGGTCAGAATGCGCGCCTCGTCCAGGTATTTGTAGGCGATCATGTAGGTCAGCTCGTCGAGCACGACCAGGTGGAAGCTGTCATCCTTTAACATGCGCTCCGCCTCTGCCCAGGTGCGCTCGGCGGCGGCGATGTCGTTGTCCCGGTCCTGGGTGTTCCAGGTAAAGCCGGTGCCCATCTGGTAAAAATCCACCTCCGGGCATTTCTGCCGCAGGTAGATCTCTTCACCGGAGAGCTGCTCGCCCTTGATAAACTGCACCACGCCCACCTTGTAGCCGTAGCCCAGGCTGCGCATCACCATGCCGAATGCCGAGCTGCTCTTGCCCTTGCCGTTGCCGGTGAGCAGGATCAGCACCCCCCGCTCCGTGTCGGCGGCGGCGATGCGGGCGTCGACGTTTTCCTTCAGTTTCTGCATTTTGCGCTTGTGGGCTTCAGCGTCCCGCTCGCTCATGGCGACCTCCTTCAGAACTGGTATTCCAGTGACAGGGTGGCGTTTTCCTCCGGAGAGGGGTAGTAGGCCGGCAGGCCAAAGAACGTCACCAGCTCGGTGTATTCCTTGCCGGTAATGTTGTTCAGGCGCGCCCGCAACAGCAGGTTCTGCCACTGGTAGCTGGCGGCCAGGTTATAGAGGGTATAGCCGCCCAGGTCGGCAAACTGCTCGGCGGTATCCACCGCCACGGCGCCGGTGTAGACCGCCTCGGCGTAAAGATTGACGTTGTCGCTGAAAACGTAGGCCAGTGAGAGCTTGCCCAGCTGTTCGGCGACACCGGGGATGCGGTTGCCATCGAGATTGCCGGCATCAAACTCGGCGCTCATTTGGGTCAGGCTGGCGCGGGTCTGGAGGGCATCGGTGGCCTGCCAGAGGACATCGAAGGTCGCGCCCCGGCGGCGGGTATCGTCGAAGTTGACGTTGGCGAAGGTGGCGACATCGTAGCCGATCTCGTCTTCCATGGCGTGGTCAAACAGGACCAGATCCATCTCCACCGGGCCAAGCTGCCATTCGCCACCCAGTTCCCAGGCGACACCCTGTTGCGGGTCGAGGGCGACCACATTACCCAGAAAGTCGACATTCTCGTCGGCCAGGGCAAAGCGGAAGGTTTCGTCGCGGTTGGCGTAGACGCGCAGGTTGTCCGCCAACCGGTAGGACACGCCCACCTGTTTGACGGAAACACTGTCGTCGTAATCGGCGGTGAAATAACCGCCGTCGACGGCGACATCCACCGCCGCGTGACGGAATCCGGCGCTGATCTGCAGGGCGTCCGAAAGCGAATGAATGGCCTGCACATATTCGCTTCGGCGTTCATGGTCATGGGCGCTGGCGGACAGGCCGAACAGGGAATTCACAGCCAGCTGGTAATCGTAATCCTCGACATCAGCACCCACGGTCACCCGCCAGTCGCCCAGGCTGAGCACCAGTCGGGGGTCGAAAATGGCCACCTCCCGGTCCTGGGTGGTGCGGGTCGCGCCGAAGGACAGGGACTGACCGTCGATCACCACATCTTCCTCCCGCTCGGAATAGGAGGCGAGAAATTGCGCGACGTCGCCAAAGCTGTGATCGATGCCGACCCGGTAGAGTGTGCTGTCAATCTGGTAATCGTTGAAGCTGTTGCCGGCCTGGCGGCGATCGGCGCGGCGCT
Source organism: Porticoccaceae bacterium (assembly GCA_002702725.1). Classification (GTDB taxonomy): domain Bacteria; phylum Pseudomonadota; class Gammaproteobacteria; order Pseudomonadales; family Porticoccaceae; genus NAT127. Next base: position 10,618 of record PABE01000142.1, on the reverse strand, counting down.
GGCCGTCCATCAGGGCGCCGGGCAGAAGGTAGTCGTTATCGGTGCGCTGGGCGGCGATAAACACCCGACCCTTGCCATAGCGGTAGCCGGTCTCGGCGCGGTAGTGGTCGTAGTCCAGATCGGTGTTGTCGCGATAGCCGTCGGCGGATTCCCGCTGGGCGCTGAACCGGTAGTCGACCCGGTCATCGAGCAGGGTATTGCCATAGCTGACCTGGTAGTTGCGCTGGTCATAACTGCCGGCGCGCACGGCAATACTGCCTCCCTGTTCACTGCCCTGCCGGGTGATCACATTGATCACCCCACCCACCGCCTGATCCCCGAACAGGACCCCGGCGCCGCCCTCGAGCACTTCGATGCGCTCGACATCCTTGAGGGCGATGGCGGTGAGGTCGGGCTCGGACAAATCGGAATTATTGAGCCGCCGGCCGTCGAGCAGGATCAGGGCGTTCTGGCCCGCCGACAGGCCGCGGATGGCGATGCGTGCGTCCCGGCCATTGCCGACACTGTCGCGCACCTGCACCGAACCCTCACTGCGCAACAACTGGTCGAGGGTGCTCACGGCACTGCGCTGGATATCGGCGGCGTTGATTACCCGGACCCGCACCGGCACCCGGTCAACACTGTAGGGGGAGCGCGTTGCGGTCACCACCACTTCTTCGTCGATCCGGACATCGGCGACGGCGGTCAGTGAGCCGGCACAGGCAAGGGCAAGGGCGGTTTTTGAAAACAGGGATGTCATGGTTGTCCTCAATCGGCAAAATCGGGCAAGGATTGAGGGAGGGAGTGAAAGTGGCGCGGCCGGTCTCAGGGCAGGATACCACCGACAAAGCCCTCCGCTTTATCGTTGCAGTCACTGCAAAAGGCCGGTTCCGGGCTCACAGCAAGACGCTGTTTACCGTTGCGGGGGCAGCGGAGGCTTTGGCCGGGGCCGCCAGAATCTGGCCCCGTTCGCACCTCACTTCCCGTTTAACCCGCGCTGGCGTCGTCGGCGAGGACGGCAGGCAGGCACCTATGGCAGGGGGACGGATTTTAGGACGTTACGGCCGCCAGAACAAGGAAAAGTCCCGGGTGCGGTTTCCCGGCCTGAACCAGCCGGGAAACTGCGCCGGTGGCAAACACTGTCAGGCAAAGAACTCCGTGGCCGGCAATTGCCGGATGCGCTTGCCGGTGGCGGCGAATATCGCGTTGGCCACCGCCGGCGGCCCCACCGGTGTTCCCGGCTCGCCGACCCCGGTCGGCGCCTCGCCGGAGGGCACGATATGCACATCGATCGCCGGCATCTCGTTCATGCGCAGTACCCGGTAGCGGTCGAAATTGGCCTCCTGCACCCGCCCCTTCTCGACGGTGATCTCGCTGAACATCAGCGGCGACAGGCCATAGCCGATACCGCCGGCCATCTGGGCCTTGATGACATCGGGGTTGACCGCCACGCCACAGTCGACGGCGCAGGTGATCTTGACGATCCGGAACTTGCCGTCCGGGTTTTGCGCCACTTCCGCCACCTGGGCCACGTAGCTGCTGAAGGATTCGTGCACCGCGATGCCGTGGAAGTGCCCCTCTGGCAACGGCTTGCCCCAGCCGGCTTTTTCCGCCGCCAACTGCAACACCGCCCGATGCCTGGGATGATCCCGAAGCAGGGCCATGCGGAACTCGACGGGATCCTTGCCGGCGGCGTGGGCGAGCTCGTCGACGAAGGTCTCAACGGCAAAGGCGCTGTGGGTGGAGCCGACGCTGCGCCACCAGTGGGGCGCCACCGGGCTGACGGTATTGTGGGAATCGACGCGGATATTGGGAATCGCATAGGGCAGATTGGCGGCCCCTTCCACAGACGTGCGATCGACGGTGTTCTCATCGAGCCCGCGGATCGACTGGCCCACCACGTTCTGGTGCCAGGCGGTGACGTTGCCGGCCTCGTCAAGGGCAGCGCGAATCCGGTGCACATACATGGGCCGGTAATGCCCTTCGGTGTTGTCGTCCTCACGGGTCCAGACCAGCTTGATGGGCACCGACTGGCCGTAGGCCCTGGCGATATGGGCCGCTTCGGTAACATAGTTGCCGTCGGCGGTGGCGCGGCGGCCGAAACTGCCTCCGGCGTACAGGATGTTGATGTTGACGTCCTCCGGCTTGATGCCGAAGACCTTGGCGACATTGACCTGATCCCACGCAGGCCCCTGACTGCCAAACCACAGGTCGGCACCCTTGTCGGTGCGCTGAATGACACAGTTCATGGGCTCCATGGCGGCGTGGGCCAGATACGGGAAGGCAAATTCCGCATCGATCACCTGTTCGCTCTCGGCCAGTACTTTGGCAGCGTCCCCGTCGTTGCGCGCCTCCAGGCCGGGTTTGCCGGCAAGCTCCCGGTACTGTGCCAATAGCGCAGCGGTGGAAAAATCGGCCTGCTCGCCCTCGTCCCAGACGATATCCAGGGCTTTCCGGGCCTGCAGTGCCTGCCAGAACGTGTCCGCCAGCACGGCAACACCGGAGGGCACCTCCAGCACAGCCTTGACCCCGGGCATGGCCCGGGCCCTGTCGGCGTTGACGGATTTGACCGTGCCGCCGAACACCGGCGGGTGGGCGACCACGGCGGTGAGCATGCCGGGCCAGCGCACATCCTGGGTGAAGGTGGCGCTGCCGTCGGTTTTGCCGACATCCTTGCGGGGCAGAAACTGCTTGCCCACCAGTTTGAAGTCCTTTGGGTCTTTCAAAGTCACCTTGTCCGGCAGCGGCATGGCGGCGGCCGCGGTGCTGAGCTCGCCATAGGTCGCCTTGCGCCCGGAGGGGCCGTGGATGACCTGATTGGCATCGGTGGTCAACTCACCCACCGGCACCTGCCACTGTTTGGCGGCGGCGGCGAGCAGCATCTGGCGCACGGCGGCACCGGCCTCGCGCATCTGGGTCCAGGAATTGGCAATGGAGGTACTGCCGCCGGTGAGCTGCATACCGATGATCAGGTTTTTGTAGGTGTCGGAATCGGACGGTGCCGATACGGTCTCCACCCGGCTCCAGTCGGCATCGAGCTCCTCGGCGGCGATGGTCGCCATCCCGGTAAAGGTGCCCTGCCCCATTTCCATGTGTTTGCTGGTAATGATGACCGTGTTGTCCGGCTTCAATGTCACGAAGGCGTTGGCGGCCAGCTCGTCGTCAACGGCCTTGCCAGTGGCGCCGGTGTAGCCGTCGGCGGCACCGGCATTGAGCGCCACGCCCAGGGTCAGACCGGCGCCCGCCTGGGCGCTGCGAATCAGAAACAGGCGGCGCGATAGGGTTACAGGACTGTTCATGCGCTCACCTCCGTGGCCAGATCCGAGGCGGCCTGCTTGATGCCGGCACGGATGCGGTCGTAGGTGGCACAGCGACAGATATTGCCGGACATATACTGGTCGATGTCGGCATCGCTGGGGTCGGGTTTGTCCGCCAGTAACCGCGCCGCCGACATCAGCTGCCCCGACTGGCAGTAACCACACTGGTAGACATTAAGGTCCTGCCAGGCTTTTTGCAGGGCCTGAAACTCGCCGCTCTCCGCCCCCTCAATGGTGGTCACCGGCTGATCGCCCACGGCGCTGACCGGTACCGAACAGGATCGCACCGGCTGACCGTCGAGGTGCACGGTACAGGCACCGCACTGGGCGATTCCGCACCCGTACTTGGTGCCGGTGAGTTGCAGGTGATCACGGAGCACCCACAACAGGGGGGTTTGGGGGTCCACCTCCAGGGTGTGTGTCTTTCCGTTGACGTTGAGGGTAACGGGCATGCGCGTGCCTCCATCTCGTTGTTATTCAGGGTATTGGCAACCCCGCCATTGCATCCGGCCTTGGCCGGATCTGATTGGGGCCACCCTTCCGGCACCCGGAAAAGGGGTTCCGGAGCCATTCGGCTTTAGCGCTCCAAAAGCGGGCTATCCACTGACTGTAGACCAATCAGCGACCGCTGGCAAAAGGTCTTACCGGTCCCCGGCGAGACGGTTCATATCCTCCCGGGTATCGATGTCGATACCGGCTTCCGGCATATCGATGGCGTTGACCGGCGCCCAATCGCTGCGCAGAAGCTCGCGGGCGCCGCGGTCGCCGTCAAGGTTCATCAGCGTGGGAAACCAGCAACGGTGAAACACCGCCGGGATGCCGTTGACCCCCTGATAACGGGCACAACAAATGGATTTGCTGCCTTCCACTCCCAGCAAAAGGCGGGACAGGCTTTCAGCCGTCAGGCCGACCTGGTCCGCCAGGATCAGTAACACACGCCCGGTATCGGGGGGGAGTGCCGCGACACCCCTGGCAATGGACGAGGACAGTCCCCGCTGCCAGTCGGGATTGTGGACAGCCTGGGCCCCGGTTACCGCTTCGACCACCGCATCGCGGTATGCGCCCAGCACCACATAAACCCGCCCCGGCGCCACCGAGTTGGCAAGATCAATGCTGTGTTGCACCAGGGGTTTGCCCCGCCATTGGGCCAGCTGCTTGGCGCCGCCAAAACGGCTGCCCTGTCCCGCGGCCAGAACCAGTGCCGCCGTGTTCACGTCACCCCTCCGGGCGATTGATGGGCCGGCGTGCCCGTTCCGGCGCGCTCAGGGAGCCGCCGGCGGCACCGGCGAGCACCCCGTGACACTCGGCGAGCAACGACAGGGCGATTCCCTCCGGCAGCTCGGCGCCGATATCCAGCCCTGCCGGGGTGGACAGTTTGACCCCCAGTTGCGCCTCCTCCATGCCGGCCATGGCAAGCACCTCCGCTTTCCGGTGCAGCGGGCCGATGAGGGCCAGGTAGCGGGGCCTGAGACGGGCGAGGGACTGGAGGGCACCGGCGTCCAGCTTCAGGTTATGGCTCATGACAATTGCCGCGTCGATATCGGCGAGGTCGGGCTCGTCCGCCAGCGCTTCGGGGGCGGTGCGCAGAATCAGGTCGACGTCGGGAAAGGCGCGCTGGCGGGCATTTGCGGGTCGCGGATCGCACAGGCTTACCCGCCAGCCCAGCTGCCTGGCCATGGCGGCCACCGGTCGGGCATCCAGCCCGCCGCCAACCACCAGCAAGTGCGGTGCGGGAAAAACCGGCGTTTCCAGCCAGGTTTCATTGCCAACCTCGACCAGTCGGCCCCGGGCATAGAGTCCGGCGGGCTGTTGGCCCTGACCGGGGATAAACTCGGCGGCGACCCGCCGGTCACTGACCAGTTGCCGGTAAACGCCGGACTGCCGCAGTTCCAGGGCGTTGAGAACCCGGGGCAGACTCAAATGGTCTGCATCCATCGGCTGCAATAGGATGCGCACCACGCCACCACAACCGATGCCCAGTTGAAACGAGAGGTCATCTTCGTCGTTGCCATCGTAGGTGACCAGTGCCGATTTGCCGGTGTCCATCACCTGGCGGGCGCGGCGATGGATATCCGCCTCCAGACATCCGCCACTGAGCAGCCCCAGCTGCTGGCCCTGGTCACCAAACAACATCATGGCCCCCGCCTTGCGATAACTCGACCCCCGGGTTTCGTACACTGTGCCCAGCACCCAGCGGGCGCTGTTACGCTNCCCGTACCAGGCGCTTAAAAGATGAAGGAGTTGGCTGGTCAATAGGTTTCCTCGACGATTGCTGTGCAGNGGCATTNAAGCAGGTTATTCCCGGTGCGCCGCCCCGTTCAANCGGAGTCGGAAGACCGGGACTGAATTTTCCGCCATCGCAGCCTGTNAAAGCAAAAGGCATTCATTNCAGGCATACGCCNGGCTCAGTGCGCCATNTAAACCATCACCTTGCCACTGGCCCGGTCCCTGGCGGCCTCGAAGGCGCGCTGAAAATCGGCAAACTCGAAATGATGGCTGACGTAAGGCGCTATCTCCTCGGGGGAAATGGTTGCCAGCGTATCCAGGGCCACCTGAAGTTCGTCCGGATATCCGACGGCGCTTGTCAGGCGCATCTCACGGATCAGAAGGCTTTCCAGATTCAGCGGCACCGGCTTGGGGTAGACGGCGGTGAGGACAATGCGACTGCGGAACTTGCCCATGCCCACCGTCTGCTCCAGGAGGACCGGGGCGCCGGCCATGTCCATATAGACGTCGGTGCCGGCCGTGGGCTGACCGAACAGGGGTCTGTCCTGACCATGGACCGCAATCAGGGCATCGCGCAGATCCGCAGTGGACGGGTTGATGGTGTGATCGGCCCCCAGTGCCCGGGCCCGCCCCAGGCGAGCCTCGGAAAGATCGACGGACACGATATCCTTGACGCCGCGACGGCTGAGCCAGAATACCGCGCCGAGACCGATGGGCCCGGCCCCGTAGACGACCACTTTTTCGCCGGGCGCCAGTTCCGCCTGATTGACCCCGTGCAGGGCCACCGCCAACGGCTCCGCCAGGGCCGCGAGTCGCGCATCGAGGCCGTCGGGGATGGCGAGCAGATGCTGACCGAGGCGGGCGTCGGGCACCATTACATAGTCGGCGAAGGCGCCCTCGGAACCGCCATTGCCAATGATATTGTCCAGCGCGCCCATGGGATTGATCAGCACCCGTAAACCCACGGGCAGATCGCTGACATCGGAACCCGCCTCGACAACGGTGCCGGCGGCTTCATGGCCGAGGGGCCAGGGCTTGCCGCCCTCGCGGAGCATGCCGTATTTGGCAAAGGTCAGATCGCTGCCACAAATCCCGCAGGCATCGATTTTTATGAGCACATCCGAGGGCCCCACCCGGGGCTTGCTGACCTGGTCGATGCGGATGTCATCGACGCCGTAGATATTGACGATCTTCATGCGCGGCTACTCTTGTTGTTATCGGGCCTGCGCGCCATGGAACAGCTACGCAGGCAACCTTCCGCCCGGGGCTACCAGACCAGCGGCAGTGTCGTGGGCTGGATAATGCCCCCCACCTGGCTGGTAATGATTTCACCGGGCTTGATGCGGAATTCCGGCAGTGCCGCCAGCAGTTCCTCCAGGGCAATGCGTAATTCCCTGCGGGCCAGGTGCACCCCCAGACAAAAGTGGGGGCCGACGGCGAACGAGAGATGAGTAGCCTTGCGGTCCAGCCTAACCTCGTGGGGGTTCTCGTAGGCCTCGGGATCGCGACCGGCGACGGTGGTGCACATTGCGATCTTGTCCCCGGGCTTAACGGTAACCCCGGCAATCTCGGTTTCCTTGACACAGACCCGGAAAGTGGTGACCGCGGCAAATACCCGCATAAACTCCTCGACGGCGCCCGCCACCAGCTCGGGGTTTTCGCGCAATTTGTTCTGGGCGTCCGGATTCTCCGCCAGGTAGCGCACCTGGTTGCCGATATTGGCGGTCACGGTGTCGAGGCCGCCGATAAACAGGTTGAAGCCGTAGCCCACCAGTTCGTCGTCGGTCCACTTGCGCCCGTCGACCTCGGACTTGATAGCGGCGCTGATCAGGTCATCGCCGGGATTCTGCTTGCGCTCGGCGATAACTTCCCGCAGGTAGTCCACCACGTTGCGGGTGGCTTCCTGCATCACCTCCAGCTTGCCGGAGTGCAACAGGCCGTGCTCCCATTTCTGGAAATCCCACAGCCGGTCCTGGGGCAGGTTCATCATGTCCAGAACCACCGCCACCGGAAAAGGAAAGGCAAAATCCGTCATCAACTGACATTCGCCCTTGTCCTTGAAGGTGTCTATCAGGTTGCGGGCCCGCCGCCGCAGGTCGTCCTCCATGGCCTTCATGCGCGGGGGCGAGAACAGCGGGTTGAGGGCCACCCGGAACATTGTGTGGTCCGGCGGGTCCATCTCGGTCGGCACCTGGTTCCAGGTCTCGCCGATAAAGCGGGCAAAGGAGCTCCAGCCCCGGTTTGAGAAATGCTCGGTGTCGAAGAAGACGCGGTTGACGTCCTCCTTGCGGCGGAACAGCCAGGCGGCGCCACCCTCCCCCGGGTATATACCCCGGGCGTAGGACGCCGGCGGCCCTTCGCAGGCCTGGGGAACCAGGGTCTGCCAGGGGTTCTCCTTGGAGAAACTGCCGAGGATCAGGGGAAACTCCGTCACCAGCTCCGGCGGTACGTGGTCGGGAATCGTGTTGCTCGCGGTTGTCATGGCTAACCTCTTATCACTCTGCTGTCGTTATCGTACTAGTGTGAACAGGCCCTGGTCTTTTGCCCTTACGGGGCGTCGGGTGTTTGTAGGCCCCAGTGTATAAAGCGCTGTCGCCGGCGACAAAGTGGACGGTGTGGAATTCACGACCCACTGTTGCCCAGGTGACATGTGGCGCTCTTGCGAACCCCGTGCACGCCACCCTCACCTTAGAGTATTGTTATAACACTAGCGGCGCGCAACGGTGGTGCGAGGCAGTCCCGCGCCCCGGTCTGTGCCATCATAGCCCACACAACGCACCCTGATCCCCATAACCATAAGTTGCGCGCCATCCACGGCGCGGGAAGCGAGGAAAAATGAGCATCGACGACAACAAACAGGTAGTACAGCGCTATTTCGACGCCCTGACCAGCGGCGACGAGCAGGCTATTCTCAATCTGCTGACCGACGACTTCATGTTCAAGAGCATGCCCCGGCACCCCGAATGGCTCCGCTACCGCTGGAATCGCGAGGAGTTCGCCGCCGTGCCCCGCCTGATGGCCGACCAGATGAAAAAACCCCTGGACATGAAATTGCTGTGTCTGACCGCCGAGGATGATCGGGTCTGCGCCGAAGCCGAGTCCTACGGCGAGCTGACCAACGGTCGCACCTACGACAATGCCTACCATTTCATTTTCGAGCTCCGGGACGGCAAGATCCGCGAAGTCCGGGAATACAGCTGCAGCTACACCGCAGCCGATGTTTTCGGTAACTTCGAAGAAAATTTCGAGGGCGACAAATAACCGCCGGAGCGGACAGACAGTCCATTACTGCACCAGCACCTGTGCCGACTCGGCATAGCGATCCCAGGCAGCGATAAGTTTTTGTCTGATTTCCGGCTGCTTATCGGCAAGGTCACGTTGCTCCCCGGGATCGTCGGCCAGGTTGAACAACTGCCAGCGACCGGCGCCCAGGGGTGCCGGCATGAACAGCAGCTTCCAGTCGCCGTCGACAACCACCCGTTGACCGTGTAATTCGTAAGCAATGGGCTCGCCGTCGGTGTATATCCGATCCGACGCGCCAGTGCCAAACAGGGGAACCAGGGATCGTCCGGTGACAGGGGCCACTGTCCGGCCCGCCACCTGTTCCGCGACGTCGATACCCGCCAGGGCCAAAACGGTCGGCACCACATCCATCACGGAGGTATAGGCGTCGCTGATGGCGTTTTGCCGGCTGACGCCGACACCGGCAACAATGGCGGGCACCCGGGTTCCGCCTTCGGTTATTTCGCCCTTGGTACCGCGAAACGGCGATGACGCGGCCGCAGCCCAGTGGGGCCCGTAAAAGACGTAGGAAGTCGCGCCGCCCATATTGTCAAATGAGTGGTCCGCCTGCTCAAAACGCTGCCGGACGCTCGGCACCACCATGTAATCCTTCGCCACCTGCCCCGCCGGACCGTTGTCCGAGATAAACAGAACAAAAGTGTTGTCCAGACGCCCTGTGTCGTCCAGGTAGCTGATCACCCGGCCGATATTGGTATCCATGCTGTCCACCATGGCGGCATAGATTTCCATGGCCCGCGCCTGGACGCGTTTTTCCCCGTCACCGAGCTGGTTCCAGCTACTCGCGTCCGGCGCCGGATTGACAGCTATCGTCCGATCATCGATCAGGCCCAGACGTTTCAGCCGCTCAACCCGCTGCTCACGGAGCTGCGCCCAGCCACCGTCGTAGCGGCCCCGGTATTTTTCAATCAGCTCCCGCGGCGCCTGCAGGGGCGAATGGGGCGCAGTGAAGGACAGCATGGCGAAGACCGGTTGTTCGGGCGCCACCTGGCGCATTTTGGCGATCAGTTTGTCGGTGAAATAGTCGGAGGAATAGAAATCCCCGGGCACGTCGACGGGTTTGCCGTCATCAACATAGGTCGCGGCCATGGGGCCCCCATCGCCAGCGCCGAAGCCACTGTTGCCGAAGTGGTTATGCCCCCCCTGCAGAAGTGCAAAACTGTGTTCAAAACCGCGGTTCGACGGCCAGCTCTCCTCTGTCAGGCCAAGGTGCCATTTGCCCGACAGGACCGTGGCATACCCCGCGACCCTGAGCCGCTCGGCCAGCGTCGCAACCCGACCGGTGATTCGGCCTTCGTAACCGTAACGACCGGTCAGTTCAGGGCGGGGTACTTCCGCCATGGCGCCCATACCCGCGGTGTGGTTGTCGGTGCCGGACAGCAACATGGAACGGGTCGGCGAACAGGTCGGAGCGGCGTGAAAATTACTCAATCGAAGACCGCTATCGGCAAGGCGGTCCAGGGCCGGGGTGTCGATTTCGGCCCCGAAGGCGCCAATATCGGAATAACCCAGATCGTCGGCAACGATAAGCAGGACGTTCGGCGATGATGGGCCGCCCGCTGTTTCGGGGGCGACCGCAGTGGCCGTGGCAAAACCCGCGAGCCCCCAGAAAGCCAGAGCGATTGCCGGGCGGATATACGTGTTCAGCACAGACATGGATACACCTTGTATTGGATTATTGTCAGGGTGTTGCGAGGGCCGCGGGGAAATCGGATCGCCTGTTTAAGTAGCATCTACTTAATGCTAGTTGATATAGTCTCCACCGGTCAACCGCCCGGATTAAGGATCCCGAGACG
>PABE01000141.1 GCA_002702725.1 Porticoccaceae bacterium | reverse complement strand
GTCGATCCTGGCAATAAACTTCCAGGCTTTCCGGATCGATACGGGCGATTCCGAAGGGTTGAGCGCACTGACGGGCATCGGAGTTGTAACATCGCATGACGTCTCCGTGGTTGGCGATGTGCCCCCCGGCCCAGAGACTGCCCTCATCGCCCAGGCGGAGATTGTCGACAAGAAAGCCCAGCTCGATGGTAGCCACCGGATTGCCCGGATTGTCAGTATCCAGCACCAACACCGAACCCTGATACCAGTCGGCCACGAACACACGTTTGTTGTCGGCGGACATTGCGATGCCATTGGTCAGGCGGTTGTCGAATGCCGCCAGGGTATACCAGCTCCCGCCTGGCTTCAGTGCAATAACGCCACTTGATGGGAAGGGCTCGATCCGCGAGGGCAAATCAAAATAGGGGCCGGCGGCCGTCGCATAGACCACACCGGTCGCGTCAGCGGTGACGCTGTTGGCTGAGGTCCCTTCGGGCATGGGCAGGCAGTCGCGCCATGCCAATGACGGGGGCTTCGCCTGTTTGTCGTTTTGTCTGACAGAAAAAATTTCGATGCTTTCCCGTCCTTCGTGGTTGACAGCGTAGAGCATCACGTCGCCGTTATCGGTTCTTGCCAGGCTTAGCCCATGGGGGGCCAGGCGCCCCGGCGGTGAAGGGCACGGACTGTTCTCGGCGGACTCGGTGACGGGGACGTCCCCTTCCGGCGGATACAGGTGGTAGACACGGTGGTCATGGCTGTTGATGGCGTAGATACCCCCTGGGTTAGATGGACTGGCCATGCTGCTGGCGAGTATCCAGGGGCTGTTCGGCAACGCCACCAGGTCTTCGCCATTGGCGACATCGATAAATTCGGCGTCCAGGGCATGGCACGAAAAGGCCGTCAATGCCGCAATCAGTCCGCCAGTCACCGCCGGCCTGTGCAAAACGTTTGCGAAGATGCGAAAGAGTCTGGCCATACTTTATTGTTCTCGTTGTTTTTGGACTGAGACTAATGGCGCCTGTCCTGGACACCACCGGTGATGGTAAGACGCATGGCCTCTTCGATGCCGATATCCAGTTTGGTCAGCCGGTCTCGGGGCACGTACACAGTATAGCCGCCCATTTGATAACTCATGGGCAAATACACGCCCACCAGGGGGCTGGTTTGGTTGTCGTTATCAAACAGGCGTCGCCCTGCCTGTTCGCCGGTCACGAAGCCGATGACACGAAGATTTTCGGCCAGTTCAATGGAAACGACGGTCTTCATGTCCTTGTTGCCGCCCTGGTTGAACATGGTCATCATATCCTTGAGGGCCCCATAGAGGGATTTCACCAGGGGGATGCGATCCATCAACTGATCGCCGAGGGACACCAGGTGTCGGATCAAATAAGCATTTACCAGCAGGCCCAATATCAGCAATCCGACGATGCCGGCGAGAATGCCCAGACCGGGAAAGTAGAGGCTCTCGCTCAAAAACCACAGCAACAGCGGTTTGATCAACGCTTCCAGGGTGCTGAAGAACCAGACGATGAAATAGAGCGTGATACCCATGGGCAGGATCGCGGCCAGCCCCTTAAGGATCAATTTGGCAAGTGTGTTCATGGTGTTCCTGTCGTGTCCGGATGGGCCAAGCATACCCAAGGATAGTGGTTGGCGCCCAGCTTTCGTTCTGGCTGTGGTTGGGTTATGCGCGAGCGGAAGAAGAGTGGTAGTCTAGGGTTTTTGCAGTCTTGAGCGCTGTATGCCCGCCAAAATACCGATAAAAGTCTTATAGGAGTTATAGCCATGAGTCTTGCCCACGGCTCGATCACTGAAGTCTGTTATGTCACCCGCGACATGGAAAAGGCGGCGGCCCGATGGGCGGCCCTGGCGGGTGCCGGCCCGTTCTATCTGATGCCGACACCGGAGATGCAGTTCACCGCGGATGGCCGTTTGTTCCCCGGGAGGATCAAGGCGGCTCTGGGCTTTTCCGGGACCACCCTGGTGGAGTTCATCGAGCCCCTGCCGGATACGCCGTCGATTTTCCAGGAAGTGCTGGATGCCAATGGCGAAGGCGCCATGCATCACATCATGAGCAACATAAAGCCAATCTCCGCCGATGAATTCGACGCCATCTGCGAGGACTACGCCAGCCAGGGATTAAAGGCGGTGCTTCAATTCGAGGTGCCGGGGCAGGGCCGGAATACGTTTTTCGATGCCCGTGACCAGCTAGGTGCCTTTATCGAAGTGTTGCAGGTGCCCGAACACGCCTTCGACATGCTCAACGCCATGTACGCGGTGCACACGGACCCATCCGGTGGCAGGGGGCTCAAGGATATTGCCCAGCTATTTGGCTGACCCGGCGATTCCATACACTGTTTACCAAACTATCAGAATAAGGATCGATTCATGTCGGAACCGATGTATACCTCCGGCTACCAGCCGGGCCAATCCAACCCGATTGCCACGCCGGATCAACTTGCCCTGGAGCAGTTGGCGGTAAAACTGGCAAGACGCCCTGAAGTTCGCAGGGCACGGGAAAATGCCCGTGCGATGCTCCTGGCGGATGTCGAGGCAACCACCCCGGACGGTGCCGCCGGGCTTGACCGTGCCCTGGACCAGTGGGTAATGGGGCAGATTGCCGCCACCATTAACGCCGATCCTTCCCGGCCCCGGTTGTTCTGGTCCGTGGACAATACGCCCCGGTCCTGGTTTGGTCAGGTTTTTCCGGGGGCGGCTGTTGCCATCGACAACCCTGACAATGTCAACCGGGTGGCACCACTGGACGGCGCCTGGTCCTACCGGCTGGAAGGCCGGTTCGGTCATCCGCCCACGGCACAGATGAGCATTCAGATCACCCTGGCGGACAACGGTCAACTGCGCTGGGGCGATGCCATTGGCACCCTGGTCAATCGTGACATCGTCACGGATGAACAGGGGCGGTTTACCGTAACCCTGGATACCAGCCCCGCCAATGGCCGCGCAAATCATATTCAGTTGCGGAAGGGCCCCCTGCAAATGGCAATCCGGGACAGCCACGGCGACTGGGGGCAGCAAGCGACAGCGTATACCCTGCATGTGGTGGGCGGTCCCGAGCTCCTGCCGCCACCGTCGGAGGATGCCCTGGTGGATGAAGTCGCGTCCGGCATGGAGGATTTCGTCAAATTCTGGCTGGGTTTCAAAAACAATTTCTGGGACTACCCTGACCCCAACCAGACCATTGGCCCCTTCAAGCGGGTACGGGAAGGTGGTTGGGGTACCCAGGCCGGTGGACGTTTCGCCATTGCCGATGACCAGGCGCTGGTAATCACCACGGAAAGTGGCGGATCGGAATACACGGGGTTTCAGGTCAGCGATCCCTGGACCATTTCGCCTACGCCGATTCATCGCACCACCAGCCGCAACATCAATCAGGCCAAAGCCAATCCCGACGGCAGCTATACCTATGTTGTCAGCCATGTCGATCCGGGCGTCGCCAACTGGATTGATACCGACGGTCTGCGGGAAGGCTGGTTTATGTTGCGCTGGCAGAACCTCGGTCAGAACGCGGAGGTTGAAACCCTGGTCAGGGATACCCGGCTGGTAACCCTGGATACACTCCCGTCAGTACTGCCTGACGGGTGTCCAAAGGTCACACTTGACGAGCGTCGGGAGGAAATACAACGGCGCATGGCACTCCACAGGCGGCGCACCGCCGGTTGATGGAAGCCCCGGTCTTGCCGGGGCTTTTTTGTCTTCCCTGTTACCTTCACCTGGCCAGGGTTTCGTCCAGAAACGCCAGGAAGCGATGCCAGGACAGGCCGTCCGCCTCCGGGTGATAGCGGTCGATACCGAAGACGGTGAAGGCATGCTGCGCGCCTCCGTAGGTGATCATTTCATGTGGCGTTTGCGATTTTTCGAGCATATTCGCCAGGTCGGCGAACTGATCCATGGTGACGGCTGTGTCCGCGGTGCCGTGCAGCACCAGCACCTTGCCCCGGGCTCGGCTGAAATCCTCTCCTTCGGGGGTGGTCAGGACGCCATGGAAAGTGGCAAAGCCCTTGAGGTCGGTACCCGCCCTGGCTAGATCGAGCACCGCAGCGCCGCCCAGGCAGTACCCCATTGCCACCGCGTCGGTCAGATTCACATCGGCATCCCCAGCGGCGGCTATCGCGGCTTGCATGAGAGTCAGCATCCGTTTGCGATCACCCAGAAGGGCGGCGGTGTGGCGCTGTTTTTCCTCGGTGGTGGTGGGCTTGACGTCGGCCCCGAACAGGTCGGCGGCAAAGGCGTTGTAGCCCTTTGACGCCAGCATGTCGGCACGGCGAATTTCGTAGTCGGTCAGGCCGTCCCAGTCGTGGAATATCAGCACTGTTGGAGCTGCAGCACCGCCTTCCGTGTTTTCGGCTCTGGCCAGGTAGCCTTGATAGTTCTTGCCGTTGAGGGCGTAATTGACCGGTTCGCCGGCGCCGGACACCGGGCTGATGGCAGCAAGCGTGGCCAGGGCGCAGATTTTCAAGACTGGTCGGAAGAACTTCATGGTGTTTACTCCTTGAGGTTGATCGGCTTACGTCGTTCTTTTCTTGGTGTTGGCCACTAATTGTAGACCACGGGAATGTATTGATTATCGGGTCTGCTATTCACAGTTTTTCCGATGCTGCGTTATGATCCGAGGCTGCCCATAGTAGTGGCGCCCTATTCGCGTTTTGGCTGTGAACAGCCGGAGCTATTAAAATCGAGTTCAGCACAGGATGTGGTTGCAATGTCATGGACGCGCCAAAGCGTCTCAGGCATAGCGCATTCTGCGCATAGATGCGCTCTCCGGAGAAAAATAATGTCAAAAAGGATGGCCATGATGTTGGCCGTGTTGTTGGTGATTTTCGGCGGTATCTTCGGCTATAAGTGGATTGAACAGAAGTTCACCGCTGATTATCTCGCCAGCTATCAGCCGCCGCCGGTGCCTATTTCCGCCACCGCTGTCCTCGTCGAGACCTGGGATCGCCAGTTGCGGGCGACGGGGTCGACGGTGGCCGTGCGCGAGATTGTCGTCAGCAGTGAAGCCGATGGTGTCATCTCTGCGATCCATTTTGATTCCGGGGACAGCGTTGCCAGGGGTGACCTGCTCATTGAGCTGGATAGCCAGGCCGAGCTGGCGAGCCTCAAAAGTTACCAGGCCCGGCTGCATCTGGCCGAGATCAACTTTGACCGCGACAGCAAAATGTTGTCCAGAAGCCTGATATCCACCGATCAGTTCGACCGCAGCAAGGCCGAGCTCGACGAAATCAAGGCGCTGGTCGAGCAGACACAGGCCATCATCGCCCAGAAAAGTGTGCGCGCCCCCTTCGATGGCAAGCTGGGCATACGGCAGGTTTCCGAAGGCCAGTACCTGGCGGCGGGGGAAGCCGCCGTGACCTTGCAATCCCTCGATCCCATTTTCGTGGATTTCAGTTTCCCCGAGCAGCATTTGCCCGATGTACATCTGGGCCAGGCCCTCACCTTTACCATCAAGGCTTACCCCGGTCGTATTTTTACCGGACGGGTAACCGCCATCGATGCCCGGGTCGATGAGCGCACCCGCAATATTGCCGTGCGTGGCGAGGCCCCGAACCCCGAGCATCAATTGCTGCCCGGCATGTTTGCCGATGTGCAGCTGAATCTCGGCAAGGGCGAGCCGGCGATGGTGGTGCCCGAGACTGCCATCAGCCATTCCCTCTACGGGCAGGCCGTTTTCGAGATCGTTTCCAGGCTGTCCCCTGCCGGCGATTCGGAACTGGTGGTCCGGCGCAGACCCGTCGAAACCGGCGCCGAACAGGGTGCCCGGGTACAGATTGAGGGGGAATTGACGGCGGGCGCGGTTGTTGTCATCAACGGGCAGAACAAGTTGCAGGAGGGGACCCGGGTCAAGATTGTGCCCGGACCCGATCAATCATCCGAGGACGTGCCTCGGGTAGAAGGGGCGGCGGACCCCGTTGCCGCCCCTGTCGTTGACGGCTGAGGGGCAACCGATCATGTCGTTGACAGATGTCTTCATTCGCCGTCCTGTTCTGGCGGTCGTCGTCAATCTTTTCCTGCTCCTGCTCGGCGCCATTGCCTTCGTGCAATTGGAGGAGCGGGAATACCCCAAGGTAGAAGACACCTCCCTGACCGTGGCGACTTACTACCCCGGTGCCGATGCGGAACAGGTGCTCAGTTACGTCACCTCGCCGTTGCAGGAGGTTTTTGCCTCCGTCGAAGGAGTGGACTACCTCAGTTCCTCCAGTTCCGATGGTATCTCGTTGATCACGGTACACCTGGAGCCGGGGTACGATGCCAACGCAGCCATGGCTGAAATGACCTCGGTCATTGCACCGGTCAAAAACGAGTTTCCCGCCGAGGTCGAATACCCGGAAATTACCAAGGACACCGCCAGTATCGGCGCGGGGATGTTCCTGCAGGCGTTCAGTGATACCTATGACCTGCAGCAACTGACGGACTACCTGGAGCGGGTGATCAACCCTGAGATCATGACTCTGCCGGGGGTTGGCAGTGTGTCCACCTATGGTGCCAGGGAGTACGCCATGCGCCTGTGGCTTGATCCGGTACAGATGGCTGCCTTCGATATCTCGGTCCGTGAATTCCATGACGCCATCACCCAAAGCTCTTTTCAAACGCCAGCCGGCGAGCTGGAGAGCGGTCTGGTTGTCACCAAGGTCAAGGCCAACACGGAGCTCAATGCCGTCGAGGAGTTCGAGAACATTGTCATTCGCCAGGATGGCAACGGGCGGGTTCAGGTCAAGGATGTGGCACGGGTGGTGCTGGGTGCCGCCGATACCTCGTCGTCGGTGTTCTTCAAGGGTGAGCGCGGCCTTTCTCTGGGGGTTAGCGCCTCCCCGGGGGTGAGTCCCCTGGCGCTTTCCCGCCAGGTACGCGCCAAGCTCGAGGAGCTGGAAAGCCGGCTGCCGGAGGGTGTCGAGGTGGGGGTCAGCTTTGATGCCGCCGAATCCATTGAGTCGTCGATGACCGAGGTAAACAAGACCATCCTCGAGGCCTCGCTGATCGTGCTGATGGTGGTGTTCCTGTTTCTGGGTGATATCCGCTCGGTGATTATCCCGGTGGTGGCCATTCCCCTCTCGCTGCTGGGCAATATCTTCATCATGTTCGTCCTCGGATATTCCATCAATCTGTTTACCCTGTTGTCGATGGTCCTGGCGATTGGACTGGTGGTCGACGATGCGATTGTCGTCGTGGAAAATATTCATCGCCATATCGATGAGGGCATGAAGCCCTTTGACGCAGCCCTCAAAGGGGCCCGTGAAATCGCCATGCCGGTGGTCTCCATGACCCTGACCCTCGCCGCGGTGTATGCCCCGATGGGGTTTTTGCAGGGTATGAGCGGCGAGATTATCCGGGAGTTTGTCTTTACCTTGACCGGGGCGGTGATTCTGTCCGGCCTGGTGGCGCTCACCCTGTCGCCAATGATGTGCTCCCGGCTGCTCAAGGCCGGCAACGCCAGCCGTTTTTCCCGGTGGCTGGATGACAGGTTCAACCGCCTCCAGCAGGGGTTTAAGACCCGGCTGGCCGGTGCCATGAATCAGCGCCCGGTGGTAGTCGTGATGCTGGTGGTGATGCTGGGTACGATTCCCCCGCTGGTCCTGCTGTCCAAGTCCGAACTGGTGCCCATCGAGGACATTGGCTGGCTGAATGCCATGTTTCACGTGCCCGCCACGGCCAGCCTCGAATACATGGAAAGGGAATCCGACGCGCTCGAAGACATCATGTTCGGGATGCCCGAGTACGGTGGCTACTCGTTTCGCTACGTCAATGTTTTCAATGACCGGTCCTCGATGATCGCCTTCCGGGCCGTGCCCTGGGACGAGCGGGAGCGCACCGCCAACGAGATTTTCCCCGAATTTTCAGCCAAGTTGAGCGAAGTGCCGGGTTTGTTAATCACGCCTTTTATTGTCAACCGTGTTCCCGGTTCCATGGGCGGGCTGCCGGTTCAACTGGTGATAAAAACCACCCAGGATTATGCGCCCCTGTCCCAGGTGGCCGACAACCTGCTCGCAGAAGCCCTGGGTAGCGGGCTCTTCGTTGTCGGACTCAGCGACTTGCGGTTCGACAAGCCGGAACTTGAAATTGTCATTGACCGTTACAAGGCCGCTCAACTCGGGGTATCCATCGCGGATATCGGTACCGCCCTGACCACCCTGCTCGGTGAAAACGAGATAGGCCGTTTTACCCTCTACGGCGAGAATTACAAGATAATTCCGCAGGCCATGGATGCCACCCGCACCAGCAGCGACTGGCTGAACCACTACCATGTCCGTACCGGGTCGGGTGCGCAGGTGCCTTTGGGAACGGTAATCGAGACACGACTGGTGTCGAAGCCCAGTTTTCTCAATCAGTTTCAGCAGCAGAATGCCGCCACTCTTTCTTTCCTCCAGGCCCCCAATGTCAGCATGGGCGAAGCGGTGGACTTGCTGGACCGGAAAGCAGCGGAACTCCTGCCCGAAGGTTATTACATTGAGTACGAGGGAGATTCGCGCAAATTCAAGGAGGAGGGTGCGGCGCTTTACGTGGTCTTTGGCCTGGCGCTGCTCTCCATTTACCTTGTGCTCGCAGCCCAGTTCGAGAGTTTCCGCGATCCCCTGGTTATCCTGACATCGGTGCCCATGTCCGTATGCGGAGCGCTGGTTTTTCTGGTTCTCGGCTTTGCGACCATGAATCTCTATACCCAGGTCGCCCTGATAACCCTGATTGGCCTGATCACCAAACACGGCATCCTGATCGTTGAGTTTGCCAACAAGCTGCAAGCGACCGGCATGTCCCGGAGCGAGGCGGCTGTCGAGGCGGCGGCCGTGCGTTTGCGTCCCATCCTGATGACCACCGCAGCCATGGTGCTCGGTGTTGTGCCCCTGCTGTTGGCCACCGGCGCCGGTGCGATCAGCCGTTTTCAAATCGGTCTGGTGATTTCCACCGGCGTGCTCGTGGGCACCATTTGCTCCCTCTTTGTGGTGCCGGTGATGTACAGCTATCTTGCCCGGGAGCATCGCTCGCCGACAACCGACGGCGGGCAGATTCCCGCGACAGCGTGATTTGCCCCGCATTTTTTTGACCTTAAGGAGACCATATGGAAAATTTTAATGATAAGACTGTGCTGATTACCGGCGCCGCCAGCGGACTCGGCAAGGCCGCCGCCATGCTCTTTGCCCGTGCCGGGGCGAGCCTGTCTCTGGTCGATATCAATGGCGATAGACTGGGGGAAACTGCCCGGGAAATCGTCGCCGAAGGTGGACGTGAGCCCCTGTGTCATGTCCTCGACCTTACCGGTCGCGAGACCTGCCACAAACTGGTGGCGGATACCGTGGATGCCCTGGGCGGTCTCGATGTGCTGTGCAATATTGCCGGTATTCTCGGCGCCAGCCGTATCGAAGATATTTCCGAAAACCACTGGGACAAGATGCTTGCGGTCAATTTGTCGGCACCGTTCTGGCTCAGCCAGGCGGCGATGCCCCATTTGCTGGAGAGCGGGGGCAACATTGTCAATGTGGCTTCCGCGGGTGGCATGGTGGGGCAGGCTTATCTGGTGCCCTACAGTACGACCAAGGCGGCACTGATTCACATGACCAGGTCCATGGCCATGGAAATGATCAAGAGCCCCGTGCGCATCAACGCCATTGCGCCCGGGGGCATGATCACCAATATCACCGAAAGCGGTGCCTTCCCCGA
Source organism: Porticoccaceae bacterium (assembly GCA_002702725.1). Taxonomy (GTDB): domain Bacteria; phylum Pseudomonadota; class Gammaproteobacteria; order Pseudomonadales; family Porticoccaceae; genus NAT127. Next base: position 8,491 of record PABE01000141.1, on the reverse strand, counting down.
GGATGCCGATCCTGAATTGGTCGGTCGATATGCCCCCACTATCCGCCCACCGGTCGCGGCCGAACAGGTGGCGGATCTGGTGGTTTATCTGGCCTCCGATCGGGCCGCCAATATCCACGGTGCCTGTCTCAGCTCCGATGGTGGCATGACCGCCGGCTAATCCACTGCCAGGCTTTCCGGTGCCGGCCTTGGAGGTCGTATCCAATGTTGCCGGCATCGGAACTGCCTTAACCGCCAACGGTGCGGTTACACTGGCGGACACATAACAATCGGTGATTCTCCCGTGGCCACCTCGTTCAATATTTTTGATGCTTCCCTGAAAGCGGACCCCTTGCCGGTATTTTCCGAGCTGGCGGTAAAGCCGCCGTTTATTGAGAAACTGTTTGGCGTGGATTCACTGATTCTCTGCCGCTTCCGCGATGTGGAAACCGGTTATTCCGACTATCAGCGGTTTTCCAACGTCAAGCCATATATTCCGGGGCAGGAGAGTATTGATTACTTTAAGGGCAAAACCATTTTCGCCTTTACCGATCCGCCGGAACATACCAAGCTGCGGCGCAATATCGCAACCACGGTATCACCCAGGGCCATTCACAGTCTCAAGGGGGATATCGAGACGTTGCTGGAATCGGCCCTTGAGAAGCTTGATCGTTCCCGGGACGATATTGAGGTCATGGACAACTTCTGCCACCCGTTGGCGGTGGATGTCATCCTCGGCGTATTGCTGGGCCTGCCAAAACAGGATTTCGCGATTTTCAAAACCCTCACGGCAGAGATTTGTAATCTCGGCGCCCTGCAGCCGGGGGACAAGCATCCACTCAGTTACGACCGTGCCTGGGATCAGGCAGATCGCTATCTCAGGGATGTCATTGCGGGAAAAAACGAGCGCATTGACCGCGAAAAAATTATCTGGAAGCTGGTGACATTAAACCGCGAAGACGGGGAACTGGACAGCGAAGAACTGCTACTTCAGATCATGCCGTTGTGTGTGGCGGGTATTTCGCCGCTGTCCTCATTTCTGGGCTCTGTGTTGTTGATGATGGCCCGCTATCCCGGGCAGTATCAGAAGCTCTGTGAACAGCCCGGACTCGTGGACAATGCCATTGAGGAGATCCTTCGCTTTGATCCGCCCAGCATGTTCAGTCCGCGTTATGCCAAAGGCGATTTTTCCTTCGAAGGCGTGCCGGTCTCCGACGGCATGCCGGTGTACCTGATTGTCGGTGCCATCGGCTTTGATCCGACCGTTTACCCGGATCCGGAACAATTCGATATTTCGCGTCCGGCGCCTTCCCATGTGGTATTTGGTCGCGGCCATCACATGTGCCTGGGTATGCACCTGGTGCGCCTGCTGGGCCGCCTGTTACTGCCCAGGCTGTGCCAGCGCTACAGGGCGATAGACCTGCTCAACCCCGACGGTCGGGTGGCCTATGGCGGCAGCCCCCAGGCGAGGGACCCGCTGGCGCTGCATTTGCGCTTCATTCCCTGACGGCGGCGCGCATCTCCTCCAGACCTTTCAAGTGGTCGTCGACGGTGGCGAACCCGGCGTTCATTGTTACCAGGGAAAGGTGTGTAGCGCCGGCGGTACGAAAAGTGGCCGCTGTTCGCTGCCAGTCGTCCGGTGTCTGGCCATAGGCGCTGATCCGGCAGTCGATACCGATGGCGTCCGGGTCTCGACCTGCCTGTAATGCGTAGCGTCGCATTTTATCGATCAGGACACCGGGTTCCTCCTCGCTGCTCAGGCGCCGGGACATGCCGGGCTCCAGGTGCTTGAAAAGGGGCATCCAGCCATCGCCGGTTTCAGCGACGCGGCGCAGCACCCGCTCATGGGTGCCGCCAAACCAGATGGGAATCGGCCTTTGGACGGGTAATGGGTTCAATCCGGCCGCCGGGACGCTATCAAATCTGCCCTTAAAATCGACAATGGTGTCGGTCCACAGGGCGCGCAGCAGCCTGACCTGTTCGTCGAGCCGTGCCCCCCGGGAGCTGAAGTCTTCCCCAAGTGCGCTGTATTCCACATGGTTCCAGCCGGTACCCAGGCCCAGTCGCAGTCGGCCTCCGCACAGCAGGTCCACTTCGGCCGCCTGCTTGGCGAGTAATGCCGTCTGGCGCTGTGGCGCCACCATGACACTGGTGCCGAATTCGATCCGGGAGGTAAGACCCGCAAGGTAACCGAACAGGACAAAGGGCTCGTGGAAGGGATGCATTTCCCGATAGGGCCCCTTCAGCTGCGCCTTGTCGTAGGCCGCCGCGCTGGCCCCCACCACATGGTCGTAGGTCAGCAGGTGATCAAAGCCCAGAGCCTCGCAGCCCTGGGCGAACGCCTTGATGGCGCCGGGGTCATTGCCGATTTCGGTTTGTGGGAAGACGACGCCCAGCCGGATGGGTTTTTTCATCAGAATATTGCTCTCGGTTTGTGGAAGCGGGTCGTGTTAAAGCAGCGTGCCGCCGTCGACGTGCAATACCTGTCCGGTGACAAAGGCCGCGTACTCGGATGCCAGATAGACTACCGCCCCCGCGACCTCGTCGGCTTTGGCGACGGTTCTTGGCAGGGGGCCCGTCCGCTGCAGTTTTGCCACCTCTGATTCCGGAAGCTTTGCAATCGCCTCGGTGAAAAACCCCTGCTGTGGATGAAAACGGCTGCCGCTGCTCATGGCCTGCGGTCCCTCCGGCGCGGTGTAATAGGGCGCCACACAGTTCACCGTGATGTTGTGCTGGCCAACTTCCCGCGCCAGCACCCGGGTGAAACTGTGCACCGCCCCCTTGGCGGCGGAGTACACCGCCAGCATATAATCGCCGACCGTTCCCGCCGTTGAGCCGATATTGATGATACGACCGCCGTTGGCCTTGATCATCTCTGGCAGCACCGCCCGCGTTACCCGCAAGACCGTGGTCAGGTTGATGTCGATATCCCGTTGCCAGCTATCCGGGTCGGAATCGGCAAACAGGCCCATGGCGTGATTGCCACCGACATTGTTCACCAGGACGTCGATCGATCCGAAACTGGATAGCGCCCGCGCCCTGATGAGGTCGCCGCTGTCCGGCGCGAGCAGGTCCACGGCTTCGAAGCATGCATCGGCGGCGCCGAGGTCAATCGCCTCCGCGATTACCCGCCGGCCGGCCTCGACATCGCGACCCACCACCATCAGGTTCACGCCCTCTTCAGCGAGTCTAAGGGCAATGGCCCGGCCGATGTTGGATGTGCCGCCAGTCACGATTGCAGTCTTGCCCGCCAGATTCGTTTTCATGCTGCCCAAGTCCTGTATGCGTTTTCGGGATGCTCGCTTGTCTTATGGGGAAGGTCAATGGTTGTTCGCGTTAGCGACATATTCGGTCGCGGGGTTTTGCGGGTTGCCCGAGAAAAGACAAGGAAAGCCGGGCAATGGCGCACCGGTTCTGTTATACCTCTGAAATTGTCAGCGGAGAATGATGATGGCGCGGGATGTTAACGAACTGATTGCGGAAATCAGGCGGTTGGAAGATCAGCTTGAAGCCTATCTGGACAATCTCCGGTCACAATTCCATTACAGCCTCAAGGGTCACAGGGTGCGGTTTGAATCGACGGTCCGCGAGGCCCACAAGCGCTTTCGCAAGGGATTGCTCGGTTATATGTTTGGCGCGCCTCTGGCCCACTGGCTTTCCGCGCCGATCATTTATTCCATGGTGTTCCCGCTGGCGTTTATCGATCTGGCGCTGGTGTTCTATCAGCACACCTGCTTTCGGGCCTATGGGATCGCCCGTGTGCGGCGATCAGACTATATCGCCATAGACCGTCACCGCCTTGGCTATTTGAACAGTCTGGAAAAACTGAATTGTGTCTACTGTGGCTACGCCAATGGGTTGATTGCCTACGCCCGCGAGATTCTTGCCCGTACTGAACAGTACTGGTGTCCCATCAAGCATGCTCGCCGGACACGGGGCAAGCATTCCCGGTACTACAAATTTGCCGAGTTCGGCGATGCCGAGCGCTACCGGGCGCGATTGGCAGTGTTGCGCGGCGAGCTGGCCAGGGAGGCCGGGGCGTCGCGGAAATCGGACGACAGTTAATTGCCCGAACGCAGGCCTCGGCAGCTTCCCGTGGCAACGTCGCTTTTACGTCCGGACTGAAGCGGCGGTTCAGCCCGGTTGTTTGACGGTGCGCAAGTAGGGCTTGATGGTCTTCCAGCCGTCCGGAAACATTTTCGCTGCCTCGTCGTCGGAGACCGCGGGAACGATAATGACGTCTTCGCCCTGCCGCCAGTTTACCGGGGTGGCAACTTTGTGTCTGGCGGTCAGTTGCATGGAATCCAGAACCCGGAGAATCTCATCGAAGTTGCGGCCGGTGGTCATCGGGTAGGTCAACATCAGTTTGATTTTTTTATCGGGACCGATGATAAACACCGACCGGACGGTGGCGTTCGTAGCGGCGGTTCGTCCCTCAGAGGTGCCTTCTTCCTCGGCGGGCAACATGTTATACAGTTTCGCGACGGCGAGATCGCTGTCGCCTATCATGGGGTAGTTCACCCTGTGGCCCTGGGTTTCCTCGATATCCCTCGCCCATGCGTCGTGGTCGTTCACGGGATCGACGCTGAGTCCGATAATCTTGCAATTGCGTTTTCGAAATTCAGGTTCCAGGCCGGCCATGTAGCCCAACTCGGTGGTGCATACCGGCGTAAAATCCTTCGGGTGTGAGAACAATATGCCCCAGCTATCCCCCAGCCATTCATGGAAGTTGATTTCTCCCTGTGTGGTCCGGGCGACAAAATTTGGGGCTTCGTCGTTGATCCTGAGGGACATGGTCGTACTCCTCGCTAATCGATACTGTGAACAGGCCCTAGAAGGATAGTCCCGGATTGTGGTTTCGCCAGTGGCAATATCCGCGGATATTGGCCACTGACAAAACGTAGGTGCAGTCAATTACCGAACGCCGGCGTTCCCTGTCCTTTTGTGATCGGCATGTACCTTGGTGGATGGCAGAATAACTATTGCGCCCGCCGCACATCCGCCATTTGCGGCTGATGGGCCAGATGGCCGCCGTCGCAGGCGATGGCCTGGCCGGTAATGTAAAGGGATTCATCACTGGCCAGGAATGTGGCGAGGGAGGCGATATCATCCGGTGTGCCGAATTCCGGGGTCAGAATATGCGGCTTGATGAAGTTGACCAGTGCGGCATCGCTTTTCATCTGTTCACTCAGAATCACCCCGGGTGTGATCGCGTTGCAGCGAATGCCCTGCAAGCCGTACTGGACAGCAATGTGCTGGGTAAGGGAGATCACCGCGGCCTTCGATGCCCCATAGGCGGTGCGGACAAGATCCCCCACCCGACCTGAGTCGGACGATGTGTTGATGATGGAGCCGCCCCCGGCCTCGATCATGTGCGGGATGGCGTACTTGCTGCCGAGCAGGAATGAAGTGACATTGACGTTGAGTATGGCATTCCAGGTGTCCAGTGGAATGTCCACAACGGTGGTATCGAGGGCCTGCACCGCCGGAGAGGTCAGGGCAACGTTGTTATGCAGTACATTGATGGTGCCAAATGTTTCCACTGTTGTATCGATGAGGTTCTTGATCGAGTCCGCATCCGATGCATCGTATCTGACGGCAATGGCGTCGGGCCCCAGAGATTCCGCCAGTTCGCGGGCGACGTCGATATTGAGATCGCCGATTATGACCCTGGCGCCCTCGCGACTGTAGCGTCGGGCACAGGCGGCACCGATGCCCGTGGCACCGCCCGCTACTATGGCAACTTTTTTATCCAAACGTGACATAACTGACTCCTCGGTGGTATGGGTTATCTGTGTTGAGGGTGTTCCCGGTTGATTCTGCAACCGGGAAGAATACAAGCCGTTTTAAATGGCCTGGTTGGCCTGGTTGGCCTGGTTGGCCTGGTTGGCGTGGATTTGCCGATTGTTCCGGACCGCTAGCCTACCTCNGCTTCAACGATACGCACATATCCGGAAACCCTGCCGTGCANNTTGCCGTCGGAGAGNCGCAGGTAGCGTTCGGCAAGGGCTTCGTNATCGAGNTTTTCCAGGANNTTGAANCCCCGCGANGCGAGGAAGNCTGCAATGGTNCCGTCCTCTATGCCGAAAANAAGGGGTTCGCCCATGCCCCCCATGTGGCGGCGGGATTCAGCGCCNCCGTANTAGTCGCCGGTGCCATCGACCATTGCCTCGGGCATGTAGTCGAACAGCACCCGACTGCCCCGACATTGGCTGGCGATAAAGGCCAGTGTCGCGTCCACGCCGGCGGCTGTCAGGTAGTAGGAAACACCTTCCCAGTTAAAGTATGTGGGCTCATCGGAGTTGTACCCCGGCGCGTCGAGAATGTCCGACAGTGGCTGGTTATTGAAGTCGAGGGGCACAAACCGGACCTGGGATGGAATGTCGCCGAGCATTGCGTTGACCCGCTTTACTTTGTCAGCCTGCAATTCGGGCCTGTCCACCTCGAAGAAGCGAACCTCGGGGTACTTTTCTCCGAGGCGGTAGGCGCGGCTGTCGAACCCCGCACCCAGCAACACCACCTGGCGGACCCCCCCTTTAATGGCCGCCAGGATTCGGGCGTCGATGTGTTTGGTGCGGCTGTTCTGGAAGTGGTAGGCCCCCGGTAGTATGCGCTCCAGCTCTTCCCGAAAGTTTTTAACCTTGTCCGGTGCATCTGCGGGAGGGCGCATGTCGGCGTCGAGAAACTCCCGGGCCAGGTAGTCCGGGTTGCGGATGGCGGGGTCCGGTTCCATTGACGCATAGGCCCTGACCAGGGCCGCACCGCTTGCGCTGCTGCGCAAGCGTTGAAGGGATTGTTGTTGGTCGTTCATTGTTATCCTTATCGGTTTATTGGGGCCGGGGTGGATGCCCACCGCACCGGATACCGGGCTATGGTTTAATCCACTGGTTTGAATCGGGGTATGGTCCGGCCTTCAATATCGACGGTTTCGGTAAACATCTCAAGGGGCCGAATCCACAGGTCCCGATCGCCGTACAGCGGTCGATAAACCACGTAGGCTTCTTCCGTTTCAGAGTGCCGGGCTACGCCGATGACGTCGTAATCCTTGCCTTTGTAATGCCGGTAGCGGCCTGGTTTAACGGTCATGTATTCATTCTGTCGTTGGGGAGGGTTGATCGGTAATCTGGCGGGCCCTCATCATAATGACGGCGGTAAATGCCATCACTCTTTCCTGCTGTTGATTGTACACATCAACCTGGGCGGTAACTGCGCCACGATCGGGCTTCGAACGCGAACGGCGGTTGTCCAGTATGGTTACCGCCAACGACAGGCGATCACCGGGACGGACGGGCTTTAGCCAGCGCAATTCGTCGAGGCCCGGTGAACCAAGACCGGCCCGCTCCGGTAAAAAGTGATCGACCAGCATGCGCATCGCCAGCGAACCGGTGTGCCAGCCACTGGCAATCAGGCCGCCGAAAACACTCTCCGTTGCCTCTCCGACACTGGTATGGAAGTACTGTGGATCAAACGCCGAGGCAAATTTGATGATCTCATCCTCGGTCACCAGCAGGTCACCAAAACGGTGATGGTCCCCTTTCCTGTAGTCTTCGAGAAAGCGCCTGTCACGGGGGATCGCGGAAAAATGCAGGTCAGTGATGTTTTCGGCCATGGTGGTTTCGCGGCAGTTCAATGTTAGACGAACTCTACCCGTTTCCCGGCAAAATCGAAACGTGTCACCGACCGGTCGTGACTCAACAGGAAAAGCCATATATTTGAGCAAAAAATCCATTTTCGCCCCTTGTGCCCTTTATTAAGATCGATTGATTATGGACAACCCCGAGCATAGCGCTATGACCACTATTTTCCCTCACCGCCTCATCGCCGCCTTGTTGCTAACAGCGGTCGTCCTGACGTCGTTCGCGGCAACAGGTAAGCTCCGGTTTTCCGCGATTGAAAAAGAGAGCCTCTCCGAGGCCCAGCGGGCGTCGCCTGCCATTGCCCGTACCCTTGATGCAGGGCGGTGGAATCCAAATGGCTATGATGCATTGCTTTTGCGCAATCCTGGCTTGATGGAAGCGCAGCTTGCAGTCGCTCGGGAAGTCATGCTCGGTACTGAGGACGATCCTGTCACCCTGTCGAAGGACCTCATCGAACTCGCTATCATGCTTGTCGCTGCAGAGTGGCAAAATGATGTGCTGTTAACCGGCCACCGGCGGTCAGCGGTGAGTGCCGGACTCTCGACCCAGACCCTCGAGGCATTGATGTCGGGTGATAAGCCCGTTGACCTCAGTCCCGAGCAGCTGGCGGTTTACAATTTTGGTCATATGTTGCTGGTCAAACACCAGGTTGACGATGGTACTTTTAATCGTTTGCATGAGTATCTGGACGAACGCCAGATCGTTGATCTCATCTCCATCATGGGCATGTATACAAACTCGGTGATGCTCATGAACGTGGCGGGAATCACGTCACATTGAGAGGGTTTATCCGCAAGGGGAATACGATTCAGGCTGCCGTCTGGCTGTCATCACGGGTTTGGGCCCTGACCGTCGCATATCGTTGACGACCAGGG
>PABE01000140.1 GCA_002702725.1 Porticoccaceae bacterium | reverse complement strand
TTATCGACAACGTTGCCCGCCAGGGGCACTGCGACTTTCTCTTCGATGTGGTGGAGCCTTTTCCGCCGTCGATCATTTTCAAAATCGTCGGCATGCCCCTGGATGACCTCCGGGAGTTCCGCCAGCTTGCCCAGACGTTTATGTCGTCATCGTCGGCGGAGGAGCGGAGCGGTGCCTACAACGCCATCGGGGATATTCTTACGCCGGTGGTGAACGCCCGCATGGCGGAGCCGCAGGATGATTTGCTCAGTGTTCTCGCCCGGGCTGATTTCGGTGGCCGCCGGCTGACCATGGAGGAAATTCTGAATTATGCAGTGCTGTTGTTTATCGGCGGCCTGGATACCGTGGTCAACGCCATGTGCTTTACCACGCGCCACCTGGCGGAAGATTCTGCCCTTCAGAATGATCTGCGGGCGCATCCGGAAAAAATCCCCGAGGTCATGGAGGAATTTTTGCGCCTCTATCCCGTCGCCACACCCATGCGTACCGCGACCCGTGACCTGGATTTCCATGGCATCAGGATCCGCAAGGGCGATCAGTTTCTCTGTCTGCTGGGGGCGATCAATACCGACCCCGACTTCTATGAACAACCCGAGAGTGTCTGTCCTCACCGTCGCGAACACCATGTCGCCTTCAATACCGGCCATCACCGCTGCCTGGGCGCCAACCTGGGCCGACTGGAATTGCGCATATTCTTTGAAGAGTGGCTAAAACGCATACCCGAGTTCCGGCTTGATCCCGACCACCCGCCGCGCTTTAGTGGTGGCTACAGCATTTCGGTGGAAAGCCTGCCCTTGGTCTGGGATCCAGCCTAGGACTTTCACGCCCGCATTACATTGTCGGGCCGTCGGAAAACGTTTTTCCGACTGCACCGAAAGACCTAACAATTATGGCGGTGGGGGTTTCAATGAATCTGGGTATCAGTGGCCGTGTCGCGTTTGTGTCCGGGGGTAGCAAGGGCAAGGGGGCGGCGACGGCAGCCATTCTCGCGGCGGAGGGGTGTAAAACCGCGATCGTGGCGCGCAACCGGGCTGCCATCGATGCCACCGTGGAACGGCTGCGTGCGGCCGGTGGCGATGTGATCGGCGTATCAGCGGATCTGGTGACCGCCGAAGGTGTTGCCTCGGCGGTGCAGACGGTGAGGGACCATTTTGGTCCGCCCGAGATCGTTATCATGCAGACCAACGACACCACCCAGGGCAATTTTTTCGATATTTCCGACGACGACTATGTGCGGGTTTTCGAAACCTTCACCCTGTCGGCGGTGCGTCTGGCGCGGGCGGTGTTGCCCGACATGCGTGAACGTCGCTGGGGGCGGATTGTGCATATCGGCTCGACCATATCCAAGGAGCCACAGCGGGATCTGAACCATATTCTGCACAATACCATCCGGCCCTCGACCACCAATCTGCTGAAGTCCCTGGCCAACGAGTTCGCCCGGGACGGTATCACCATCAACTCCGTCGGACCCGGCTATATTCTGACCGACACCATGCGGGAGTTTTTCGACGTCAAGTACAACATCTCGGAAGCGGAGTTGATGGAGTGGCTGTCCACCACCCGGGGTATTCCGTCGGAGCGGCCGGGCAGAACCGAAGAAGTTGCCAGCGTTATAGCGTTCCTTTGCTCGGAAAATGCCGGCTACCTGAACGGTGAGTTCCTGGCGGTGGACGGCGGTCTGAAACGGTCAGTGCTCTAGACATGAACGGGAAAGCCCGGGAAATCCGGGCTTTTTACTGACAATTACAGAGATTCAAACAGCGCTTTTTGCAGCGCAATCGCCTTCTCGACCCGGTTGCGGCGCGCCTGGGTGATGTCGTCACCGCTCTCATCGGGGATGCCCGTCGGATAGATGTAGCAGCGTCCGGTCGGCAACTGTTCCAGTGATTCCCTCACAACCTCTTTGGGATCGTAAATGGACGGAATCTGGTCCGCCAGGGCACCTAGATTGCGCTCCAGTGTCGGGGTCCGCATCAGCGGTGCGGCAATGTTGATCACATCGACGCCGCTGGGCTTGAGCTCCGCCCACAGGGCTTCCGCCAGATTGAGGCTGAAACCTTTCACGCCACAGTAAACAGCGGTGCCCGGTTGCCCGCCGATCCCGAGGCCGGAACCCATCAAAAGCAGACCACCGCGCCCCCGCTCCTGCATAGCGCGACCCAATATGTGGCAGGCGTCCATGGGCGTGGTGACATTGAGATTGACCAGCGTGTTCCAGGCGTCGAGACTGCCCTGGGTAAAAGTGCTGGCATTGCTGTCGGCGCCGGCATTGGCAATGAATAATCCGACCTCGAGGTCGGCGACGCTCTGGCACAGTTGCCGGCCGGCTGCCGGGGCGCCGAGGTCGAGAACGACAACACGGGTCTGCACGCCGTAGTCCTGTTTCAGGGTGGCGGCGAGACCGTCGAGCACAGCGCGCCGGCGGGATACCAGAACGCAGTTAATACCGGTGGCGGCGATCTGGTGAGCGAACTGCTCGCCGGTGCCGTCGGATGCACCGGCGATCACGGCCCAGGGGCCGTACTGGTCGCGAAATGCAGCGGGATTATTGATCAGGGTATCAGTCATGTCAGGTCTCGTATTCATTATTGAGTCGCATCGGTCGGCCGGGTAAGGGCCTGGTCGCCTTTCCGCCCCGGCCCGTTGTCGGCAGTCTCGCCGGGTACTGGCGACCGCGGGATTTGATGATACAACAAAGAAAACCGGTGATCCTTCCTTTCCATCCTCACCGGTGTGCTATATAAAGTTCCGGGTCAGGCCTTATTCGGCAATCGCTGTGATTGCCACGATAACGATTACAGGAGGTGTCATGAGCGACTCACAAGTGGAAAGAATCTACCAATCCGTGGCCAGGGAACGGCAGCGTACGGACTATCCGGAATCGTTTCCGGTCCTGGCTCCTGTGCCCTCCGCCCGCTACTGCGATCAGCGTCTATTCGATCTGGAAATGGAGCATGTCTGGAAGAAATCCTGGCTGCACGCCGGGCATATCAGCCAGCTTCCGAAGGACGGCACCTACAAGTTGTTCGAGCATCTGGGGCTGTCCATCATTATCAGCCGGGGCATCGACGGAGAAATTCGCGCTTTCCACAACATTTGCCGGCACCGGGGTTCGCCGCTGGTGACCAACGCAGAGGGGTCTGCGCGACGGTTCGTATGCCCCTACCACTCCTGGGGCTACAACACCCAGGGTAAACTGGACTCGGTGCCGGAAGAGCGCAATTTTCCATGCCTGGAAAAGGATAAAAACGGGTTGTTGCCGGTGCTGTGTACCGTCAGGCGCGGGGTCATCTACATCAATCTGGACGATAACGCCGAACCGCTGGAGGAGTATCTGGCGTTCGAGGATCGGGAGATCGGCGATTTTCCACTGGAGGAAATGGAAGTCAAACACGTGATGCATGTCGAAATGGACTGCAACTGGAAAACAGCGCTGGATAATTTTCTGGAGATCTACCACGTCAGTACGGTGCATTCGAAATCCATCGCGCCCTACCTGGATTCCAAGAGCAATATCATCGATCTTTACGAAAAGGGCCATGCCCGGCTGGCCACCGCCAAGCGGGGCCAGACCATCTTCCAGTCCGACAAGGCGGCATCAGAGAGCCTGGGCGAAATCTTCAAGGATCACAATATCGCGGTGCTGCGCTTCCCCAACAACTTCACCGCCATTGACCCCATGGGGTTTGCCTGGCAGACCTGGTGGCCAGTGGGCTTGAACAAAACGGTGATGGAAGTTTCGGTCATGGGCTGGCCCGGTGACAGCGACGAGGACAAGGCATTCTGGGCGGGGATGAAACAACAGATCCTGGACATTGCCGCTGAGGACCAGTACCTGTTCGCGCCCATTCAGCGGTCCCTGAACAGCGGCCTGTTGCCGACGGTAACCATGGGTTATCAGGAGCGGGTACTGTATTGGTATCAGGAGCAGATCGACCGGCTGATTGGCGTTGAGAATGTGCCGGAACCCCTGCGTATGAAGCAGGTGTTGTTGGACCATGTTTCCGACTGAGCGTGGCCCGGACAGGGCCCTCACTGAATCCCCGTGCGGGTGACGCAGCGAACGGATTGTTTGCCGAATAGCTGTTTTTCAGGCCTTGCGCAGTTGTCTCAAGTCTGCTCCAGTTTCGTCAACCGGCTGAAGCAGATAATCGACGGAATGATCAGAGGCGCCAGAACAAGAAAGGCAATCTCATAGCTGCCGGTCATATCCCGAAGCCAGCCGGCGGTCAGGGGAGCAACCCCTGAAAGGCTGGCGAAACCCATGATGATGCCCATGGCGCGGCCAAAATTACCGACCCCGAAGCGGTGCGCGGCAACCGTGCTGATTAGCGGCAGTACGCCTCCGGCACTGGCGCCCAGAAGGAAGACAGTCGCTGCCAGGGGCAGGAAGGTGGTCGACAGTGCCACGCCCGCCGGACCGGACCCGGCCAGGATGAGCAGTGTGTAAAAGATGTAGTGGTGCGGGAAACGGTCCGCCAGGGAGCCGGCGGTAAATTTACCCAGCGCCATGATCAGTGCCGCGCCGCCGACAATAAACCCCGCCTGTTGCTGCGTAATACTGAGATCCTGTGCATACAGTCCCAGATTCTGCAGGACCGCCACGAACAGGCTGGCGGGTATGAAATAGGCGGCGCCAAGTAGATAAACGTCCCTGTCCCTGAGCAGCTCGCGAGTTGTGGTGGCCGGTTTGGTATCGCCTTGCTGCTGTGTTTTATCCTGCTCTCGCACAATCAGATAGGCGAGGGGCAACACAATTGCGCTGATGGCGATGGCCAGAACAATCATTACCGGGCGCCATTCCCAATGGGTCAGGAGCGTCGTGGCCACGATGGGCATGGTGAAGCCGCCGATGGATGTGCCCAGGGCGGTGATGCCCAGGGCCATCCCCCGCTTGCTGGTAAATGCCTGGGCCACAAGGGTCTGCGAAATCAGGGGGCCGGCGAGGGCCATCCCGAGGGGCATAATCAGCCAGAAGATAAGAATGATGGCCAGGGGCCCCGGCGCAACCGTCACCAGCATCAGTCCGATGCTATAGGTTAGCACCCCCACAGTGATAAGTGGCCGCGCTTTGAAACGGTCGATAAGCATGCCACTGAAGGGCGCCATGAGGCCGGCAACCAGGGTCATACCCATAAAACCCAACATCAGCTCGCTGCGCGGCGTATTAAACTCCTCGACCCAGTGGACGACGAAAAAAGCGAAGCAATAGACGCCCACGCCTATAACCAGCGTTTGCATAATCAGGGCGAAGAAGAGCACCTGCCAACGGTATTCCAAGCGCATGTTGTTATCCTTGTTTGTGGCCGGCAGCCCAAGGGGCGGACGAGCGGCATCCAAAGCGGTCAATTCTAGCTATCCATGCCCCCTAACACTACCGGCAAGATCGGTTGTCGGACGAAGGACATCTGTTAGCCCCGGCTGACGGGCCAATTGTCAGGGCGTGGGGGCTTTGTTGTTGATGGCCTTGACGGGTCCCTATTGGACGGTGAAGGATGTCCGGAACAATTGGCACAGGAGAAATCCCCATGTACCACACGGGTATCCATGACACACCTGCCTGTACTTTCACCGACATACCATCGGGCCGCTTTGAACGGCCCGGCGGGCGCGATTCGTGGTACGGGGATGGCGCATGACAATTGAAGCTCTGGATCACGTCAATATCCGTACCGCCGAACTGGCGGCGAGTATCCGTTTTTACGGCGATTTGCTGGGCTTGCAGGTGGTGTCGCCACCCATGGCCGATGACCTGACCCGCGGCGCCTACTGCCTCGACGAGGGCGGCCGCGCCGTGGTTCATCTGGTGGCCACCTCCCGGATGGTGGCGGGCAGCGAGCCGGTCAGGGGGGCGGCCCAACGGGGCATGATCGATCATTTGGCCCTGCGATGCAGGGGTGATTCCGCTGCCCTGAAGCAACGTCTCGCCGATGCAGGATTGATCTTCGATGCCATGGATGTGGAAAGCCTGGGGCAGCACCTGGTCTTTGTGCGCGACCCCAACGGGATTCTTGTGGAGCTTAATTTTCCCCTCGATCAGGCGGGCTGAGCGGCACCGGGGCGACGGGCGCCCCGTCTGCCCTCATTCGATGGGTTCGAGGCGCACATGGGACGCCGACTCACCGATGGCGGTGGAACCGTAGACCTGCACCTGGCGCTCGATCTCATTGGTGAAGTACTGGAGCAGGGCAGGGTGGTGCTCGGAACCTGCGGTGCGCACAAAGGCTTCCATGCGGGCATCCCGTTCCGCTTTGTCTTCGATATATTCGCCGAGCAAGGGCTCCGCTTCCACAGCGGCGAGGCGGTTGATTTCGTCGCCGTACTGATCGACNCGGGTCATGTATTCCACCAGCCGNCGGGCGGCGAATTTTTGCGCGGCCTGNACNTCGTCACCGGTGCTGATGTTGTCCACNGCATCGTTGAGCATGGTGTACAGGGTGGCGTTCTTGCCCGGCCGTTCCGGGAGGGGTGCGGGTTTTTCAAGTTTTACACCCAGGTTCTCCTCCAGCACATTGCGCAGTGAGCGCCGAAGGGCGATATCCCACTCGGTGTAGACATCGTGGGGATCGCCGGGCTGCGGGTTGGAGGTGGGGCCGACCATTTGCATGCACGACACGGTGGAGAACAGGGCGTGGTGATAGCGGATCACCTTGATATCCAGTGGCTCGCCGGTGACCTCTTCGTAGTACCGGCACAGATTGCCGATTTCGTCGCCGGTGGGTTCGTAGGAGTGGCGCATGGCCATGGTGGCCAGGTCGTTCAGGGGGTCGCCGATCATGGCGAATTCAAAATCGTACAGGGCCTTGATCTTGCCGTCCTTGAACATGAACTGCCCGGCATCGAAGGCGATAAAACTCGGTCTGGTGCGGTGCTCCGGGATATTGGATTTGAGCCACTGGACGGCGAACTCGATAAACGGCTCCGGGCGGCACTTGTGCTTTTCATACAGGGGCAGATAGGCGTCGAGGCCCACCAGGGCGATTTCCCGGGCATTTTTCGGCACCCGGATACCAATGGCGGCGAAGTCGTCAATGGGCAGCTGGTGCATTGCGGCCAGGGCGTCGATGTACTGGCGCGCGACGGAGCGGCGCTCCTCGTCATTGGCGGCGGTGGAGACATCCCGGGAGCCGGGCACCGCTTCCATGATGATGGCGTTGGGGTCATCGCACATGCCGTAGATATGCGGGGCAGGGATGCCGTGTTTTTCCAGCGTCGCGAGGATATCCGCCTCCCGTTTGAGATCAGGAAAGGGCAGGACGTCGCTCTCCCGGTCGCCGCGGACGTGGATATGGAGAATTTCGCCATCCTTTTCGACATCGGCAAACCAGGCCGGTCGCCAGCGGATCTGGCGTTCGATGGCGATCATTTTACCGCCGGTGAGTTCCTCGATGCGGGCGCGAAGCTTGTCTTCGTCGCTGGCGGTGTGCCGGGTGTCTGCGGTGGCGTTTTGAGACATGGAAATACCCCTGATCCGTGCATTATGTTTATGGCGCTCTGCGGCGCTGGAACCCGGATGCCCGGGAAAGACCGTCTAGCTTACGGCGTCGCGGCTTCTGTGTCAGCCGGTCCCGTGCCGTGCGCCTGATATTAGGTTGTAGGCGCGCTTTAAGTCAATTGACTTAGAAACACCCTCGGGCTCTTGACCTGCGGGGCCAATTTTTACGCGCAAAATATTGTCTTATGTGTAAAATAAAGACCGCTTCATTTCCCCGGGGCTGAGCGCCCGGCAAGCAAGACACAAGACAATAACAGTGAGGGCATGCAGATGGATGACATCAAAAACGATTTTGCCGAAGACGGTTCCGAGGTAAGCCGGCGTACCGTTCTCAAGGGTATGGCGGGAGGCGCCGCGGCCCTGGTCGGCAGCACCGTACTGCCGGCGGCGGCTGCGGAAACCACGGAGCTCACCTGGATGCCTGCCTGGCAGATCGCCAACAAGGTTGCCGAGGGGCATTACTCTGCTGTCCAGGTCACCGAGCATTTTCTGCGCCGGATTGAGAAGCTCGACCCTGTGCTCCATGCCTTTCAGCATCTGGATGCTGCGGGAGCCCTGGAGCAGGCAAAGCGGGCCGATGAATGGCAGGCGGCGGGCAAAACCCTGGGGCCATTGCACGGGGTTCCCATCGCCGTCAAGGAACACACGTCTATCAAGGGATTGCCGGTCATTGCCGGCCCTGGTAACAGTGTGATCGCCACCAGTGACGACATCTGTGTCGAGCGGCTGCGCAACGCCGGTGCAATTATGCTTGGCACCACCAAATTGCCGGGCATGGGTAACACCTATATGACCGGTGGCCGGGACGCCGACTTGTCGGTGCATCCCCGGAATCCATGGGACCCGACTCGGGTGCCGGCATCCTCCAGCGCGGGCAGCGCCGCCGCTGTGGCCGCCGCCATGGTGCCCATGGCGCTCGGGTCCGACGGCGGTGGATCACCCCGGCTACCGGCATCCATCTGCGGGATTGTCGGTGTCCATACGGCCATGGGAAGGGTTCCCTACGCACACTACGACGACCCGAAAATCATGCTGATGATCACTACCTGCCCGCTGGCGCGCAATGTCCGTGATGCCGCACTGGGTATGCAGGTGATTGCCGGGCCTGATGGACGGGATTTCATTGCCCTGGAAGAACCCGCGCCGGATTACCTCGGTGCCCTGGGCAAAGGGGTGAACGGCATGCGCATGGTCTGGACCGAGGACTACGGCTTCGGGTCCATGTACGCCACCGAACAAACCCCGGCCATTGTCACCACAACCCACGGGGCGGCGCAGAAATTCACTCAGCTCGGCGCCTCCGTGGCAACCACAGACCAGCAGTGGGAAGACTTCTTCATCCCGTTCATCATGATGAATAATGCCTACGATGCCGTAGCAACGGATGGCTCCACGCCCCCGCCCGAGGCCCTGAAGTCCGCCAGCGAAACCCGACATCGCAACTGGCAGAAATTCAACGCCCTGTTTGACCAGTACGACATCCTGCTCAGCCCCTGTGCCCCCTTTACCGCCTATACCGTGGAGGAGTGGGACGCCGCCTGGAACAGGGATGGCGAAAAATACCCGCACAAGACCTTTGCCCCCACCTACACGGTTTACACCCATATGTTCAACTGGCTGGGCTGGCCGGCGCTCTCCGTGCCCTGCGGCTACATTAACGGACTGCCCGTGGGTTTGCAGCTGGTGACCCGGCCCAAAAACGAAGCGGCGCTCTACACGGCGGCGGATGCATTTCTGAACGCCTTCCCCCGCGACGAGCGGCCGCCCGTTAGTTGAAGTCCTGCGGAGCCGAAAGGCTCCGTTTTTTTTCAGGTGGCAATTACGTCAGTTCCCGCCTGTGATTTTTTGGAGTATCTAGCATGTCAATTGATCAGGAATTTGCCACCCGCTATGGCCAGTGGGCACTGATTACCGGTGGCGCCCAGGGTATCGGGGCCGGTTACGCCGAGCGGCTCTCGTCCATCGGTATGCCACTTATTCTGTTTGATATCGACGAAGGGGAACTGGAAAAAACCGCGGCGGCACTCAGGGATAAACGCCCTGAGGGCGAGGTCAAGACCGTAGCGGTGAATCTCGCCGACGCCGAGGCGCTGAACGCGGCTATCGACAGTGTCGCGCACCTGGAGATCGGGCTGCTGGTGGCCAATGCCGGCCTGGGTGCGGTTGGCCGCTGGCTGGAGGTACCCCTGGATGTCAAAACCAACCAGATTGCCGTCAACTGTACGTCGACACTGATTCTGGCCCATCGGCTGACGCCGGCCATGGTCGAGCGGCGCCGGGGCGGAGTTATTATCATGGCCTCGGGCTCGGCTGAAATGGGCTGCTCATTTATTGTCACCTATGCCGCCACGAAGGCGTTTGACCGGGTATTTGCCGAAGGGCTGTGGGCGGAACTGCACCCCTACGGGGTGGATGTCACAACTGTCATGCCGGGGGCGGTCAATACGCCGGGGTTCCGCGCCTCTCTGCCGGCGGGGCACGGGCCCACCCGGCTGATGCAGCCGGTGGACCCCGCCGTGGTAGTTGATGCCGCACTGGATGGACTGGGCAAAACCATCAATGTCCGGCCCGGTGCGGGCTGGCTGACCAATGCGCTGATGAAGTTGATGCTGACCCTGATGCCACGCAAACGCTTTCTGTTGCTCGGGGATAAAGCCGTGCGGGAAATGTACGATCGGTGAGTCATCTGAAAGGCTGGATCAGCATTGAGTGCCGACCCAATGGGGTCAATATCGGGAATTACGATTGCCCGTGGCGTCAGTTTATAGTCTACTTGGCGCTTCGCCTCCGCCGGTCGCACCCCGGCGGATAGTGATTTTTCAACAACGATAAAGACCAACCCCCGGCTGCTAAAACCGCTGCCCGCTACCGTCCGTCATTGCCCGGCACATGGCTGCCCGGACACTGAAGGAGGTCAGGTTGTGGCAGCAGCGCGCCGTTCACCGGCAGCCGGACAGGAGGAAACGATGACTCAAGTTGTACACGCTGACGCATCCTGGTTGCCGACCGCCGATGCCCTGTTCGAACAGTATCCGCTGACACCCTACCTGCGAGAGAACGTCCGCAAGGGCCTCGAACCCCTTTTGCAGGCCTACGCGGAGGACACCAACCTGAACGCCAACGGGCGTGCGCGAAACCTGGCCAATATTCACGATGATCTGCGTCGGCTACAGGCGATTTCCGATGACCGCGAGCGCTATCCCGAAATCAGGAATGTCGAGATCAAGCGGCCGATGTTCATTCTCGGCCTGCCCCGCTGCGGGACCAGCTTTCTCCACGCGATCATCGACGGCGACCCGAATGTCCGTACACCGTTGATGTGGGAGGTGGCCCACCCCTCGCCGCCGCCCGAGGCAGCGACGTTTGACACCGATCCCCGCATTGCCGAATTCGACGCCTATATCGAACGGGAATTCGGTGGTGAGATCAACGAGCTGCTCAAGGCCCACCCCATTGGGGCGAAAATACCCCAGGAGTGCGGCTCGATGATGACGACCTCATTCCACAGCTCCAACCCCTGCATGATGAGTCATATCCCCGGCTACTACAGCTGGTTCCTGGGTGCCGACCTCACCTTCCGCTATGAAGTGCATAAAATGTGGCTCCAGCAGCTCAGCTGGAAGAACCCGCGCAAATACTGGGTACTGAAAATCCAGGAGCACATGTACGCCATTCCAGAGCTGCTCAAGGTGTATCCGGATGCGGTGTTTGTCCAGCCCCACCGCGACCCGACCACCGTTATCGCGTCGATTTCCCAGCTGATATACGTGATTCGCAGTGTCGCCTACGACCAGCAGGACAAGCATGCCCTCGGCCAGGAGTTTCTGCACCTGTGGCACGATGGTCTCGCGCGCATCATGGCCTATCGAAAGGAGCACCCCGACTTGCCTATTTATGACATGCGCTACAAGGAGCTGGTGGCCGATCCGGTCAAGGCGGTGGGTGGCATATACGAGAATTTCGGCATGGAATATACCGAGGCCGCGCGTCAGGGGATCCGCCACTGGCTGGCGGAAAATCCCGCCGGCAAACACGGCAAGCACGCCTATACGCTGGAGGACTTCGGCCTTACTGTAGACGAGATCCGCGATGTCTATGCCGACTATATCGAAACCTACCGGGACTATATCTAGGTGCGGTGGAGGACGATCAGAGCCGGGATTTTGTCGCCGCCAGCCCGTGTCGATGGCCTATGGAATATGTGGTATCGTTCCGCCGTCTGGCGCCCCGCGGGCGGCGTAATGAGAACGAGGATTAAGCATGACAAAACTACTTGAGGGTAAGATCGCTATTGTCACAGGCGGTGCAAAAGGATTGGGATACGGCATTTCCCGGCGGCTGGCCAGGGACGGGGCCAAGGTGCTGATCACCGGGCGTGATGGCGAGGCCACAGCCAAGGTCGCCGGGCAGATTCGCGAGGATATCGGTGCCGAGGCCATTGGTATCGCCACCGACGTCAGCGTCAAGAGCGAAGTGGAAGCGATGGTGCAGCGCTGTGTCGACGAATTCGGCGGCATCGACATCCTGGTCAATAATGCCTCCAATATGGGTGCCAACGTGCTCATGGAGCACAAGACCGACGAGATGATCCAGAATACCCTCAACGTTGCCTTGTTTGGCAGTTGGTGGGCCATGAAGGCGGCGTTTCCCCATTTCAAGGCCCGAGGTGGCGGCAGCGTGATCAATTTCTCATCCATCGACGCCCAGACCGGCGCCTGGCTGCACACCGACTACAACATCGCCAAGATGGGGCTGGTTGGCCTGACCCGCAGTGGTGCCGTCGAATGGGGCCGGTTCAATATCCGAGTCAACTGCATTGCCCCCACGGGCCTCGGCCAGGTGTTTGCCGAGCTGGTTGAAACCGTGCCGGGATTCCTCGAGGCCGCGACCAAAAACTGCCCGCTGGGTCGTGCCGGGGATCCGGAAGAGGATATCGGTCCGGTCGTGTCCTTCCTGGCGTCTGATATGTCCCGGTTTGTCACCGGCGAGATGATTAATGTCGATGGCGGTCAGCACCTGCCGGGCTATGTGAGTATCCCCCATAACCTTGAAGAGCTGGAAAAAAGCGGGGGCCAGTAATTCACTGGCTCGTCCTGACAACCTATTGCAGGACTAGACACACAGGTAACAAAAAGGGAAGCGTCGCTTCCCTTTTTTCTTACCATCGGGCAACGGACAAGCGGCTGTCTAATTACCCCTGCCGAGAACAATGGCCGGCATTGGGCCAGCTGCGTCTGGGCAATAGGCCTAGGTATCCCCGGCACCCTTATCATTAATTTGCACATATGCAGGGGGCGCACCACCTCCCTTTTCCTCACCAAAGTAAATCGTTTGATGGGGGAATGGTATTTCGATGCCGTGGCTATCGAAGCAATGCTTCATGCGCCGATTGAATTCGCGGCCAATACGCCACTGTTCCATTGGGCGGGTCTTGATACGCGCCTTGATGATCACCGCACTGTCTGCAAACTGGTCGACACCGAAGATCTGCAGGTCTTCAAGAATATCGTCGCCGAAATCCGGATCGTTGCGCATGTCCTCGCCGATTTCCCTGAGCAGGTCCATGACCTGGTCGACATCTTCCCGGTAGGCGATGCCAATATCCATGAGGTAGAAGCTGAAATCCCTGGTCAGATTGTCGACGATGGTGATTTCCCCGAAGGGCACCGTGTGCACTGTCCCGTCCAGGTTTCGCAATTGAATTTTCCGGATTGAAATGGCTTCGACGATACCCGTTCGGTCGGCTACGTTTACGATGTCCCCGATCTTAAGCAGATTTTCAAAAATAATCATAAAGCCGGTCAGAAAATCCTTTACCAGCGTCTGGGCGCCGAAGCCGATGGCGATACCCACCACGCCGGCCCCCGCCAGCAGCGGCATAATATCAATGCCAAACTCCGATAGCAGGACCAGCACCACCAATATCGTCAGGGTGAACAGGAGTATGTTGCGAATAATAGGCAGCAGCGTCTGTATACGCGCATTATCGGCGAGGTTCCTGCGTCCGATGGCGGCTTCAAGTACCGCGTTCGAACCTTCCCAGATAAGTGCAAAAACAAACAACACGATGAACAGGGTGAACACTGCCTCGAGGAGTGAGCTCAAAGGTAATGCCTGCATGGTTTGTGAACTCAGGACCAGCTGGGCGATCAGATAAAAACCGATGCAGGAGGTAACGACCAAAACCAGATAGCTTTCCAGGGTTAGTAGCAGATGAAGCCGTTTTTCGGCCAGGGATAGCCGCAGATTGACAGTCCGGAGATGTCGTTTGGCAAGCTTGATCAGCCAGCGGTTGATCAAATAGATCAGGGCGAAGATCACCAGCACGAACAGAAGTACGAGGATGTTCCAGGCGGAGGAGGTGGAGATATTCAAGGTCTTGAGTTGACCGGTGATATTGTCGGTGAACATGGCGCTGCTCGCATCAATGTCGAACAGCTCGTCGAGCAGCATTGTCTCGCTGTCGACTTTCTGGTTCTGGTCGACCATCAGCTTTAGTTGCCGGATAAGTTCCTGCCGTCGATCCTGGTCCTCCAGCGTGTCGATCAGGGTCTGGACCGCTTCCGAGTCCGGCGGGTTCTGGCCATTCTCGCCGGTGGCAGAGAGGATCTGAGCACTGGCGGTAGTGCCAATCATGAAAGACAGGGTGGCCACTAACAGTATCCATTTGGGCATCGCAATATCTCCGCTTTTATGGGCAGTCCGTTCGTTTCCCCTATTGGCCCCGTCTGCCGGTGCGAATCGCATCCGACTGGTGACGGAAATCACAGCCCGGGAAACATCCAGACCTGTAGAGACTAACCATAACCGCCATGGGTGGCCAATTCCGGTGTCACAGCGGGCGATAAAATCTTCCGTTGCGACGGGGTTCCGGCTTGCACTGTCAGCGCCTCTTTCGTACCTTAGCTGCCATGACTACTTCCACCTATGCCCTGGCCGGTGAACTGGGTGAATTGCTGCTTGCCCGCCATTGGCATGTCACCTGCGCCGAGTCCTGTACCGGGGGTGGACTGGCATCGGCAATCACCGATATTCCGGGCAGTTCCGCTTGGTTCGACATGGGGTTTGTCGCCTATGCCAACCATGCCAAAGTGGCGTTACTCGGTGTAGACGGAGATCTCTTGCAGGCGCAGGGCGCGGTCAGTGAGGCAGTGGCCCGGGCCATGGCCATCGGCGCAATGGACAGGGCCGGCGCCGATCTCGCCGTCGCGGTCAGCGGTATTGCGGGCCCCGGCGGGGGAACCCCGGAAAAACCGGTGGGGACAGTATGGTTTGCGTGGGCGAGCCGTGCTGGCGTTGTAAGCCGCTGTGAGTTGCTGCGTGGCGATCGCGCCGATATTCGCAGTGATGCCGTCGGTATTGGTCTGCGCGGTCTTGTTGAATATCTCCAGAGTACTGTATAACTATACAGTGTATATGAATTGCGCTAAGCTTGGCGCCACACCACGGCTGACGACGCTTTCAGCCACCATCAGCGACTAATGTGATAGACAGAGGGTTTCAGAAAATGGATGCCAACAAAGAAAAAGCACTGCAGGCTGCACTGGGCCAGATCGAGCGCCAGTTTGGCAAAGGTTCTGTCATGCGCATGGGTGACCGGGAGGCCATGGCGATTCCCAGTATCTCGACGGGATCCCTGGGGCTGGATATTGCCCTGGGAATTGGTGGCCTGCCCAAAGGCCGGATCGTGGAGATCTATGGCCCTGAGTCCTCCGGTAAAACCACATTGACGCTCTCTGTGATCGCCGAAGCCCAGAAACAGGGTGCCACCTGTGCCTTTATCGACGCCGAGCACGCACTGGACCCGGACTACGCCGCCAAGCTTGGGGTTAACGTTGATGATCTATTGGTTTCACAGCCCGATACCGGCGAGCAGGCTCTGGAGATCGCGGACATGCTGGTGCGCTCCAATGCCGTCGATGTGGTGATCGTCGATTCCGTGGCTGCCCTGGTGCCGAAAGCGGAAATTGATGGTGAAATGGGCGATCAGCATGTGGGCCTTCAGGCGCGGTTGATGTCCCAGGCGCTCCGCAAACTGACGGGTAATATCAAGAATGCCAAATGTCTGGTCGTGTTCATCAACCAGATCCGTATGAAGATCGGTGTCATGTTCGGTAGTCCCGAAACCACCACGGGCGGGAATGCCCTTAAATTTTATTCCTCGGTACGCCTCGATATCCGCCGGATTGGTGCAGTAAAAGAAGGCGAGGAAGTGACCGGTAACGAAACCCGGGTCAAGGTCGTCAAGAACAAGGTGGCGCCACCCTTCCGCCAGTGTGAATTCCAGATTTTGTATGGCAAGGGTATCAACCGTCTGGGCGAAGTAGTCGACATGGCTGTGAAGGATAATCTGGTCGACAAGGCTGGCGCCTGGTACAGCTACAAGGGAGACAAGATCGGGCAGGGCAAGAATAATGCGGTCAAGTTCCTGGAGGAAAATCCGGAAATTGCCAGCGAAATCGAGGGCCAGTTGCGTGAAAAATATCTTGCCGCGCCAGCTGCCCCTAAACCCGCGATTGCCGAAGAGGCGGTTGAATCCTGAGGTGGTGAGGTAGTTATTATCCCCGCGGGGGTGTGTTCGGTGACGAATGCCGGGTATGCCCCCTTCTATTTGTTGCATTTCCTCCCGTCGTCTTTTTCTGTTCCTTTCCCGGTTTTTTTAACGCACGCCAGTCTGTCCTCAGGGAGTCAGCCAGAGCCATGAGACACTGGGTGTTGCTGGGCGGAGGCCATGGACATTTGTCCCTGCTCAAGGAGTTGGCGGGAAAGATTCCGTCGGATGTGAACGTGACACTGGTTACTCCGCACCGTTACCAGTGGTATTCGGGGATGCTTCCCGGGTATCTGGCGGGGCATTACCGGATGGAACAATGCCGCATTGATCTTCTGCCGTTCCTTCAGGAGATGGGCGTTCAATGGTTGCCCGAAGCTGCCATCGACTTTGATGCCGACCGCCAGACGGTCCGGGTCGCCGATGGGGGTGGCCTTGAGTATGACCTGTTGTCGGTCAATACCGGAGGGGTCCCTCGGCAGGACTACCAATGTCTCCCCGGCGCCCTTCATCTGTCTCTGAAACCCTTCGAGTCTTTCGTCGACGGCTGGAAGCGCTTCGCGGGCAATGATCTGGATGCCGCTGGGCCAAAGGTGGTGGTCGTGGGGGCGGGGGCGGCCGGCGTCGAAGTCGCGATGGCCCTTGCCCATCGGTTTGCGATGATCGAAAAACCCCTATCCCTGACCCTTGTGGGGCCGGAACTCTTGGCCGCGTTTCCCCGCCGGGTGGGCCGGCTTGCGTGGCGGGAGCTTTCCCGTAGCGGTGTCGAGGTGAAATTGGCGCGGGTGACTCAGGTGGCGGAAGAATACGTGACGTTGAACTCCGGGGAACGCCTGCCATGCGATCTGAGTATCGGTGCCACGGGCGCGGCGCCGCCGCCCTGGCTGGCCGACACCGGTCTGGCCCTGGATCAAGCGGGATTTGTCGAAGTCGATAAATGTCACCGGAGTTTGAACCACACCGGCGTATTCGCCCTGGGGGATATTTGCAGCCGTGGGGCAGCCAATTTTCAGCGTTCCGGTGTCCATGCAGTTCGTTCGGGTCCCGTCGTTGCGCACAATATGCTTGCCCGCCACAACCATCAGGCGCTACAGCCGTATCGGCCTCGCCCCTGGACGTTATATATACTCTCCTGTGGCCGTCCCTATGCCATCGCTAACTGGGGACCGTTTTCCCTGGCAGGGCATTGGGTCTGGAATTGGAAAAACGCCATCGATACCCGATTTATTGCCAGTTTTGGTGTGGCAACCTGATCGTCAAGTCGATTTGACCGGGTGAGTCCGCCATCGGAACTGTGTACCATCTCCCCGATAGCCGACAGATGGGGAGACCACCCGCGGAAATGAATGGAAAGCCTGTGAACGATGGATCATCTCCCCCTGGCGGCATTGAAGGGTTGTATGACGCTGAACAGATTGAAGATATTCGTCTGCAGATGGTCAAGTTTGCCCGGCTGCAATTATCCGACAACAGTCTGGCAGAGGACGTGGTCCAGGAGGCGTTTCTTGGTGCCCTGCGCAATTCGGCATCCTTTCGCGGCCAGTCGGCGTTCAAGACCTGGATGTTTGCCATCCTGAAGCACAAGATCGCCGATCTTTTGCGCAAGCGGCACCGGGAATCGCAGGTGTTCTCGTCGGACACCGTCCCGGACATCGCTGAACAATTGTTCGATCGAAAAGGGCATTGGGTCGAGGACGAAAAACCCAAACCCTGGCATGACCCGGAAGAGGCTTTCACCAATGATTTATTCTGGCAGGTGTTTGAAGTTTGCCTGAACAATCTGCCCCCCTACCAGGGCAGGATTTTCATGATGCGGGAGTTTGTCGGTCTGGATTCGGATGAAATCTGTGCCGAATTGAGCCTGACAACCAATAATCTCTATGTACAGCTGCACCGGGCACGGCTTCGTTTGCAGAAGTGCCTCAGTGTCAACTGGTTTGAGGAGCACGGCCATGACTGATCGCGCCGGAAAATGTCATCGGATTACCGCGTTGGCGTCGGCGTCCCGGGAACGATCCTTGACGCCAGTGGAAAAGGCAGGCGTACGTTTTCATCTGTTGATGTGCGGCCCTTGCCGGGCGTTTGTCCATAATTTGAAGGTTATCGAGCAGGCAGCTCACCAGTTTAACGGGCAAAATAATAAATCCTGAAAACATCGCGGCCTCTGTGTCACTGCGCACTGATATCTGTAAGAAATCCCGGCGGCGAGCGACTGATCACAAAAGGTTCCGACATGCCGATTGTCTGGGCCGAAATAGTCGAAGAAAAAAGTCGGGAGACGAAAATGGGTGATCTGTGCCGGGTCTATGGTCGAGTGGTGTCGTTGCTTGAAGCAGCTGCGCCCTGGGTGGCGTTAACTTTCTTGCGCATGCTTATCGGGTGGGAGTTTCTTGAAGCGGGCCTTGAGAAGTATCGCGGGGAAAACTGGTTTGGGCATGTTCAGGACAAATTCCTTTTCCCGTTCAATCTGCTTCCGGTGGACCTTAACTGGTTTCTGGCCCAATGGTTTGAAATTATCGGGGGTATTGCCCTGATTTTTGGTCTGGGAAGCCGTTTCTTTGCATTGTCACTGATGATTCTCACTGTGGTCGCCACCGCCGCGGTCCATTGGCCGTCTGAATGGACGACGCTTTCCGAGTTGGTCAAAGGTTACGCGATAACCAATAAGGGGTATGGCAACTTTAAGCTGCCCGTCATCTTCATGACCATGCTGATTCCCCTGTTTTTCCTGGGTGGGGGCAGGTTCAGTGTCGATGCCCTTCTGCACAGGTTCTGTGCAACTTTCGAAAGGGGAGGCGGGCGGCATTAGGACTGTAGAGGTGCAGTCCTGAAACAGTTACACTCGCCGAAACCTCTTCTTAGGCACTTTCATGCGCGATACCCTGCCATTATTGGAGTTGACCGACTTCCCGCCAATCAATCGCAGACCCCTTAAAACCCTCCAGGTCAATCTGGGCTATCGCTGTAACCAGCGCTGTCTGCACTGTCACGTCAATGCAAGCCCCGATCGAACCGAAATGATGAGCGATGAAACGTTCGCGCTGTTGCTCGAGGTAATCGATTCGCGACGGGTGGCGATGGTGGACATAACGGGCGGTGCCCCGGAGCTGCACCCGCGTTTCCGGGAGCTGGTGCGATTTTGTCGGGCCAGGGATATTGCTGTCATTGACCGCTGTAACCTCACTATTTTGTTTGAGCCGGGCCAGGAAGACCTGGCTGAATTCCTTGCCGAACAGCGGGTGGAAGTGGTCGCCTCCTTGCCCTGCTATTCTCAGGCTAATGTCGACAATCAGCGCGGTGCCGGCGTATTCCATAAGAGCATTGAGGCGTTGCAGCGGTTCAATGCCCTCGGCTATGGACTGGCCGGCTCCGATGGCGGGGAATTGACACTCAGCCTTGTCTACAATCCCCAGGGTCCGAGCCTGCCACCTGATCAGACCATCCTGGAGGCGGATTATCGCCGTGAACTGAGGGCAAACTTCGGCATTGAGTTCACGCGGTTATTGGCTATCGCGAACATGCCGATCAAGCGCTTTGGTTCGACCCTGGTCAGTCGCGGCGAGTTTGTCCCTTACATGGCATTGCTCAGGGATAATTTTCAGGCCCGGAATCTCGATCAGGTGATGTGTCGGGACCTGGTAAGCGTCGATTGGCAGGGGCGGTTGTACGATTGCGATTTCAATCAGCAACTCGGGTTGCCCGTTGTCGATCATGCGCGTCCGGGGCGCCGGCCGGACTTGCGGACGCTTCTAGTCGAGGATTTGGCCGGCATGCCCATAGCCACCGCCGACCATTGCTATGGCTGTACCGCTGGCCAGGGCAGCAGTTGTGGTGGCGCTCTGTGAGCTCGTCCACATCACGCCTTTTCAGTTGTGGTGCATTGCTGAATAAATCTCCACTGCGAAGAACGAGTCGATGATTCTGAAAAAACTGATACTCGGGATTTTTATCGTGGCGCTGGTAGCCGCGTTTTTTTTCCTGGATCTGGACCATTGGCTGACGCTCGAGGGCGTCGCACGGTTGCAGGATCAGATGGCCCAGTGGCGGACAGGCTCGCCGGTTCTTCTGTCCCTGGGTTTCGTTGCCTTTTATGTCATCGTCACCGCGCTTTCCTTGCCCGGCGCCGCAATATTAACGCTGGCGGCGGGGGCCTTTTTTGGGCTGGTATGGGGCGCGGTTCTGGCGTCATTTGCCTCAAGTATCGGGGCGACTCTGGCCTTTCTGGTTTCCCGATACCTGTTTCACGACATGGTGCAGGCGCGTTTTGGTCGCCGTCTCAGGGTTATCAATGAGGGCGTGGCCCGGGAAGGGGCATTTTATCTGTTCTCCCTGCGCCTGGTGCCTGTGTTCCCGTTTTTCATTATCAATTTATTAATGGGCCTGACACCGATCAGGGCATCGACCTTCTACTGGGTCAGTCAACTGGGTATGTTTCCGGCGACACTGGTTTACGTGAATGCCGGTACCCAGCTCGCGCAGATCGACAGTCTCCAGGGGCTTTTATCGCCGTCACTGATCCTGTCGTTTACGCTCCTCGGAATTTTCCCGCTGATTGCGAGGAAACTTGTAACGTTCCTCAAGCGGCGCCGGGTCTATCGACCATGGAAGCGGCCCCGGAAGTTCGACCGCAATCTGATTGTTATCGGCGCGGGCGCCGCGGGCCTGGTGACCGCCTATATCGGCGCCACGGTGAAAGCCAGAGTGACGTTGATCGAAGCCCATAAGATGGGTGGCGATTGCCTGAATTACGGCTGCGTGCCCAGCAAAGCGCTGATTCAGAGCGCCAGGGTGGCCGAGACCTTGAGAGAGGCTGATCGGTATGGCTTTCAGTCGATTGCGCCGCAAGCGGATTTCCCGGTCCTGATGAAGCGCATCCAGCAGGTGATCAAAGATATCGAACCCCACGACAGTGTTGAGCGATATACCGGTCTCGGCGTCGACGTCGTTGAGGGCCACGGGCGACTGGTTGATCCCTGGACAGTGGAGATTCGGAGTGCTGACGGTGATGTTCGACGACTGACCTCGAGGGCGGTGGTTATCGCCGCCGGTGCCGCGCCCTTTGTCCCGGATATACCCGGGCTGGATGCAGTCGGCTGCCTGACCAGCGACACCCTTTGGGATGCGCTGGCGGAGCGAGATTGCGCGCCGGAACGACTCGCCATCCTGGGTGGCGGACCTATCGGCTGCGAACTTGCCCAGGCGTTTGCACGACTGGGTATTGCTGTCACCCTGGTGGAGTTGCAGGATAGGCTGTTGCTCCGGGAAGACGAGGATGTCGCCGAGATCGCCCGAGACAGTCTCGCGGCTTCGGGGGTAAGGGTGCTGACCGGTCGCAAAGCGCTGTCCTGTCGGGTCGAGGATGGGGCCAGGCAACTGCTGGTAGAGGGACAGGACGGTCAGGAGTACATCGAGTTTGACGAGATTATCTGCGCCATCGGCCGTCGGGCCCGGTTGTCCGGCTATGGACTTGAGACGCTGGGTATCGATATCGATGGAAAGCTGAACACCAATGCCTATCTGCAAACCCTTTACCCGAATATTTATGCCGCGGGCGATGTCGCTGGCCAGTATCAACTAACCCATGTCGCCGGGCACGAAGCCTGGTATGCAGCGGTAAACGCCCTGTTTGGCCACTTGAAAAAATTCACGGTGGATTATCGGGTTATCCCGGCTGTCACCTTTATCGATCCTGAAGTGGCGCGGGTCGGCCTCAACGAACGCGAAGCTCAAGACCAGGGACGCGATTATCGGGTTGTCAGATACGATCTGGCGGACCTCGACCGGGCCATCGCCGACGGTCAGAACCGGGGGTTTGTGAAGGTGCTGACACCGCCCCGGAAAGACACAATACTGGGTGCGACCATCGTCGGTCAGCACGGGGGAGAGCTGCTTGCGGAATTTGTTCTCGCCATGCGTAAGGGGCTTGGGCTCAACGATCTGCTATCGACCATACACAGCTATCCCACCTGGTCCGAAGCCAACAAATATGCCGCCGGCGAGTGGAAGAAAGCCAATGCACCGGTACGTGTCCTGGCCTGGCTGGAAAAATACCATCGTTGGCGGCGCGGGGGTTGAGCTGTGGTTGACCGGGCGACGGATGATTGTCAGTTATCCATCATCGTGCCGATGGTAAATGAGGCGCAGGCATTGTCGGATTTTCTCGGTCAGCTCGATCATCTTGGTGTGCGTGACGATGGCCGGGTAGAGGTGATTTTCGTTGACGGCGGCAGCACCGACGAGAGCGCCGCCATCGTGTCCGGTTCAGGCCATACCCTGGTGGGTTGCGATCGGGGCAGGGCGTTGCAAATGAACCGTGGCGCTGACATTGCTCGCGGCGCGGTTCTGCTTTTCCTGCATGTGGATACCCGGCTACCGGATGACCTCTCCCTCGACATGCTGCTTACCTTGACGTCCCAAGCACCGGCCGGCTCCGTGCGTGTCTGGGGACACTTTGACGTTCGGATCGTTGGACGCCACCCGCTGTTGCCATGGGTCGCGGGACTGATGAATGTCCGGTCCCGACTAACGGGCATAGCCACAGGGGATCAGGGCATATTTGTCAAACGTGCGACGTTTTCTTCTCTGGGAGGCTATGCCGATCAGCCCCTGATGGAAGATATCGACCTGTCCCGTCGATTAAAAAAAATCTCGCCACCCATCTGCATTCGCCAGCGGCTGGTCACCTCCGGCCGTCGTTGGGATAACAACGGGCTTTTCCGCACGGTAATTCTCATGTGGCGGCTCCGACTCGCTTACTGGCTTGGCGTGCCGGCGCGGCGGCTCGCCGAGGCTTACTACCCCGAGTCATGACCACCTCGCTGATTGTTTTCGCCAAAGTACCGCGACCGGGGTCGGTTAAAACCCGCCTCATCCCGTCGCTGGGCCCGGATAAGGCGGCGCGCCTCGCTGAGATTATGCTGAGCCACACCCTGGATCGGGTCAGTGATTTGCAAAACGAATGTGCGGACTGGCGCGTTATCCTTGCCGTATCAGAGGTCAATCACCCCTTTTGGCAGCGCCTGCAATTGCCGTGCGCTATTCGATTGATCGACCAGGGTGCCGGCGACCTGGGAGAACGAATGATGCGCGCGGCGGAGCGGGAACTGACCTTTAGCGAGCGCGTGATACTTGTCGGCACCGATTGTCCGGCATTGACGGGCGGTATGATCGTCTCTGCTGACGCTGAGCTCGGTGGCCATGACGTCGTAATCGTGCCGGCAACGGACGGGGGATACGTACTCATCGGCCTGAACGGTCATTATCCGGTGCTGTTTGAAGGTATCGCCTGGGGGGGGATGCAGGTTCTGACCGGTACCCGCAGCCGGGCGCGAGCACATAGGCTGAGTGTGGCGGAATTGCCGGCGCTTCCGGATGTCGACGAGGAGGCGGACCTCGTTCATTTGCCGGCCGATTGGCGCCCTCAACTCGGGCTTGAGGACTGAGGTTTGGCGGGACAATATTTGGTTCCGGTAATTGACCCGTCGGTGCGCGGGCTGTATCATCCGCGCTCTGTTTTGACGGCCTCTGCGAGGTTGCCGGGCAGCATCGGGGAATAGCGCAGTCTGGTAGCGCGCCTGCTTTGGGAGCAGGA
>PABE01000139.1 GCA_002702725.1 Porticoccaceae bacterium | reverse complement strand
GCCCCGACGCGATGCCGCCTTTTCGGTGAGGATTACGTCCTTTTCAGGGATAAAACCGGTGTTGCGAGAGCTCTCACAGACCGCTGCGCCCATCGCCGGGCCCCGCTTTCCGATGGCAAGATCACCCCCGAGGGCTGGGTGGAGTGCCCCTATCACGGCTGGCGCTTTGATGGACAGGATGGACGCTGCCGGTCGATACCCAACCTGAGCGCCGATGAGCCGGTGCCGGCGGGCTACGGCGTCGATGCCTTCGCCACCCGGGAACTGGGCGGCTTTGTCTTCGTCGCCACCCCGCCGACGGCTGGAGCTGTGGCTCCCTTACCCGCACTCGATAATGCGGGCAACAGCACCAGCCATCAGGGCAGCGCTTTTCTGGCAACCCCTTACCGGGCATTGATGGCCGCATTACTGGACGCGCCATCCCTTATGCTTGATATTCGAGGTGTTCAGGTCGTCGACGACAATTTTTATGGCGAGCCATACCGCGACAATGCCGGTCATTTCATCACCGAGCGGGCGGCAGACTGGACTGCACTGGCCCGCAAGCGCAAAAAGGTGGTTCCCGATTACCCGCTGCAACTGCGGACTGAAACACTGCCCGGCGACAGCATCACCCACCTGGCCCTGCACACCGATGCCTTTGCCCCGGTCCTGAACGCCACGCTGGCCGTCACACCGGTGAGCGATTGTGTCACCGCCGTGCACTGGCAAGCGACAGTGCACAAGCCGGAGGATCCGGCATTCACCCCCGCGGTGCACCGGACACTGGAGAAGCTCGATTTTACCGTGCCCGACGCCATTGATGCGCGAACGCTGCTCGCGCGTCATCCCTACGCCTCAAGCCTTTGGCAGGATACCTTGCCAGGCTTGCTCCTCGCCCGCTCAAGCCGCTGATCCGGAGTTACCATGACCAAGCATGAATTGCTAACCGAGAAAGCCATTCGCCAGCCATCGAAGTGGGAGCCGGGCAATTTCATTTTGCGGGATGCCTGGTTCCCGGTGACCGAGACCCGACAGGTTCTCGACCGTCCGGTGCGGCGCACCGTACACAGTCAGCCCTACTATATCTGGCGGGAAAAGGGACAGTATGTAGCCAGTGAGTTCCACCCCGCCATGGCGGTCGATATCGCCAGGGAAGCGAGCGCCTTTACCGCCGGCACCGGTCGCTACCCTGTGGTGGAGCAGTACGGTTACGTGTGGGTCTGGTACGGCAATCCGGATAATGCCGATCCGGCCCTGATTCCCGATATCCCATTCCTGCCCCGGCACCGGTCGATGCCGGAATACGCCTCCGGCACCAACTATTTCCATTGCACCTATGAACTGGTACTGGAAAACATTCTCGACCTCACCCACATCGATTTCGTGCACGGCAATTTCTCGGGAACACACGAGTCCGAGGATGACCGAATCAGCGTCGAGTCCACCTCTGAAACGGTAACCATGATCCGGCGGGTGAAGAACAAGGCGACTTCCGAGTATCAGCGGGATGTCCTGGGCATCAAGGAAAAAACCCAGGATGTCACAGCCTTTACTCACATATTCATCCGCAGCGGTGTGTGCTTCCTCCACGCCCACTTTTCCAGCGCACCGTCGATGCCATTGATGCAAACCAACACCCCTGAGTCCCGCTTCCTGACCCGGGCCAACTTCGTATTCGCGCCCCACGAAAGCTGGTCGAAGCCTTTTCGCCGCACCTGGCCCAAAACCGGCCCGATGGTCGCCGAGCAGGACGAATCGGTGCTCAACCCCCAGAACCCCCGCTACCTGCCCCACGGCGACGAACCCGACTGCCACACCCGGTTCGATACGGCGGGTTTGCGCTACCGAAGCCGGCTCCGGGATCTGATCAACCGTCAAAAACAGGGCGATTTCAGCTACCTCCCCGACATGGCTGAGGGGTCGGACATCGCCCAGGTACTGAATGTGAAACGGTTGTCCTGACGACAAGGGAACCCGTGCCGGACCACTCGGGTTTTCCCCCGGTCAGCTCGCGGGATCATATTCCTCAACCCGACAGCTACTGCATGCAGTAAACTAGTCGCACTATCGGCGGAAATTTTCGGCGCCCGGTCTCGCCGGGCCGCCAAGACATCGCCTATGCAGTAAAACAGGGACTGAGGAGGACAATGCTCTCACTGGATTTCATGGCCTTGCCTCTCCTGGCGGCTTCAGCGCTGGTGTTTATCGCCGTTCTTACCGGTATTTTCTCGGCCCGGGTCGGTTTCCCCTTTCTGCTGGTATTTCTGATCGCCGGTGGTCTTGCCGGTGAAGCCGGCGCCGGCATCCGTTTCAATAATTTCAACCTCAGTTTCTGGGTGGGCAATATCGCCCTCGCCGTGATCCTCGCCGACGGCGGCCTGCGCACCGATTACTCGACATTCCGCACGGGGCTCAAGCCGTCGCTGCTGTTGGCCACGGTCGGCGTAATCGTCTCCACCGTGCTTACCGCGGCCGCGGCGGTCTGGCTGCTTGACCTCTCCTGGCCGATGGCGTTGTTGCTGGGGGCCATTGTCGGTTCCACCGACGCCGCCGCGGTTTTCTCCCTGTTGAAGTCCTCCGGCGTGCGTCTCAATGAGCGGGTGGCGGCGACCCTGGAGATCGAGTCGGGCATGAACGACCCGATGGCCGTTTATCTGACGTTGACCCTGATCGGCCTCATTCAGGCGACAGCGGGATTACAGGCCGATACCACCTGGCTGGAAACCGCGCTGAGCTTTATCAGCCAGTTTAGCCTGGGTGCCATTTTCGGCATTACTGCAGGCTTCACCATCAGCTGGATGATGAATGGACTGCGTGGCGTACTCGACAGCGGCGCCGGTATTCTCGCGCTCCTGTTGGTGGCCTCGGGCGTCGGGATTTTCGCCTTTACACTTTGGCTGGGCGGGTCGGGGTTTCTCGCCGTCTATGTCTTCGGCCTGGTCGTCGGAAACCGGTCGCGCAAAGCCGTTCGCCAGGCGCTCTCCGCCATGGACGGGTTTGCCTGGCTGGCCCAGGCATCAATGTTCCTGTTACTGGGGCTGCTGGTATCACCGGGTGAGCTGGAGGGCAACCTGGTCCCGGCATTGCTGCTGTCCCTCTTTTTGATCCTGATAGCCCGCCCGGTGGCAGTCTGGTTATGCCTGTTACCCTTTCACTTCACCGGGCGCGAGGTCAGCTTTATTGCCTGGGTGGGTTTGCGAGGGGCAGTACCCATTGTCCTGGCGATCTACCCGATGATGGCCGAGGTAGAAGGCGCCAAGGTGTTCTTTAATGTCGCGTTCGTGGTGGTGCTGACCTCGCTCCTGTTTCAGGGCTGCACTCTGACCTGGACCGCCCGCAAGCTGGGACTGCTGTTGCCGGAGAAAGCCGACCGGCAGAAATGGCGCAAGGTGTTTGGTGATTTTGTCCTCGATGCCCGTATTCAGATGGGCCAGGTATGCGGTTTCTACGACCTGCCCCAGCCGGATGATCCGGAGCTCACCCTGGGTGCCTGGGTGGCCGCCGAGCTGCGCAGGCCGCCCATCGTCGGTGATACGGTGCGCATTGGCCATGCAGAGGTGGTGGTTCGGGAGCTAAAGGGCACGGAGATCGCCATGGTGGGCCTGAAACTGCCCCAGCACTAGGGTGGGAAGCTTACTCGGAGCGGAGCGCGTCAATGGGGCTCATGCGGGTCGCGTTCATCGCCGGTCGCAAACCCGCCACCAGGCCAATGAGCATCGACAGGCCCAAAGCACCCAGTACCACCTCGGGTTCAATCGCCATCGGCAACGCCGGTACCAGTAATTTGGCGATCAGAAATATAACCGTTATCACCAGGATGCCGGATATACCTCCGGCGAGGCCGAGAAACGCTGCCTCGCCCAGAAACAGGTTTCGCACCTGACTGCGCGTACCGCCCAGTGCCCGCAAGAGACCCACTTCATTGACACGCTCCGTGACGGTAATCATCAGAATGGTGGTAATACCCACGGCTCCTACCAGAAGGGAAATGGCCCCGAGGCCCGCCCCGGCGAACTTAAGGATACGGAGGATATTGTCCATGGTATCGAGCATTTCATCCTGGGTAACAATGGTGAAATCTTCGAAGCCATGCCGGCGAATGAGTAGGGCCCGCACACGCTCGCTGATCGCCTCTGCGGTCAACGACGGGTTGTAGAAAATATCCACCTCCATCAGGCTTTCCCGGTTGAACATCTGCAGCGCCTTGATTGCCGGGATGTAAATCATGTCGTCAAGGTCGGTACCCAGAAATTCCCCCTTGGGCTCCATTACGCCGACCACCCGGAAACGGTTGCCCCCCGCGTGAATAAACTCGCCCAGGGCATTGCCGTTGCCGAAAAGCTCGGCTTTGAGCTCGCTACCCAATACGGCAAAGGACCTGGCGCGCAGCAAATCCTCTTCGGGCAGGAAAGTGCCGCTGGATACGTTGATGCCCCAGGCGACATCTGCCCTGGGGCCCACGCCCGCGATGTTGGTATACCGACTGCGGCCGGCGGCTTTTACCTGGGCATTTCCCATGACCATCGGAACAACTTCCTCCACCCCGTTGATATGAGCAAGGCTGAGGGCATCCTCAAGGGTCAGGGGCCGGGTGGTATTGAGAATACCACTCAGGCCGAAGGTTTCCGTTTTCCCGGGGGTAACGGCAACGATATGACTTCCGAACTGGGTGAACTCCTTGAGTACAAATAGCCGCAGGCCCTCCCCCAGGGAGCTCAGCAAAACCATCGCCGCGATACCGATGGCGAAGCCAATAATCGTCAACAGGGAGCGTACGCGCTGTACCCACAACGCCCTGACAATCCATCGAACGCCGTCCGGGAAAGTCATTCAGCAATACCCCTCATCGCCAGTACCGGATCGAGATTCGACGCTCGCCTTGCCGGCAGCCAGGAAAATAGCAGCCCGGCCGACAGGGCGGTCAGTGCCGCGGAGGGTACTGCCCACCACGGCGGCATGAGCGGAAAAGCGGGATAAAGGCCCCGTACAACATAGACCACCCCATAGGCGAAGACGGCGCCAAGGACAATACCGAGGACCATCAGCAGCATCGACTCGCCGAGAAACAATTCCCGCACCTGCCGGCGGCTGGCACCAATGGCCTTGAGTAGTCCGATCTCGCCCCGCCGCTGACTCACTGATATCAGACTGATATTCATGACCAGGATACCTGCCACCACCAGACTGATGGCGCCGATGGCGGCAATGGCAAGGGTCAACACTGTGAGGATATTGTTAAACGCTGCAAGAATAGAGTCCTGGGTGACCACTGTGACGTCGTCTTCGCCTTCATGACGATCACGAATCACCTGATATATCCGCTCAATCGCCAGATCCTGATCCGCACCTTCCCCCAGTTCGAGGATGACCCGAAACAGCCCGGGTGTATTGAAAATCTGCTCGGCGGTTTTTACCGGGATCAATACGATATCGCTCATGTCCATCCCGAAGGACTCACCCTTGTCCTCCAATACACCGATTACCCGCATTCGCCGGTCACCGATGCGCACCCATTCGCCAACCGCCCAATCATTGCCGAACAGCTCCTGCTTCAGTTTGTCGCCGAGCACGCAAATCGCCAGGGCATCGGTTTCGGCCCGCGCAGGAAAAACCCTGCCCTGGCTCGCCGTCACCTGGCGAACGTCAAAAAACCCTGCATTGGTGCCGAGGGTGATAACCTCCCTGGAACGGCTACCCCGGGATACAGGCGTGGTCCCGGCGATAATGGGTGCATACCCCCGGATCGAAGGAATCCGCCCCAGTGCCCGCGCATCCTCCAGGGTCAGATCGCGGGCGGTATTACCGTATACCGGTGGCGCCCCCCCGGTGGTTTCGTTGCGACCCGGGAAAACCACGATCAGACGATTTCCCAGACTGGAGAACTCCGCATCAATATAGCGACGCGCGCCCTCCCCAAGGCTGGTCAGCATGATCACTGCCGCGACACCGATTGCAACCGCCAGCAACAGCAGCGCGGTTCGCAACGGATGGCCGCTGAATACCTGCCAGTTAAACCGAAGCTGGTCAGCCAGGCGCATGGGCTGCCCCGGACGATTGCAAGTCGTCGCTGACAATGGCGCCGTCAACCATCTGACCCCGCCGTCGGGCCCGCTTGCCCATGGCCATATCGTGAGTGACGACAATCAGGGTAATACCTTCCTGATTGAGGTTTTCCAGGACTTCAACGATGTCCCGGCCGGATTGCTGATCGAGATTTCCCGTTGGCTCATCGGCAAGCAGTATCCGCGGTTTCATGACAATGGCACGGGCAATGGCTACCCTTTGCAGCTGACCGCCGGAAAGCTGATTGGGTCTGTGATGGCTGCGGCTGAGCAGCCCGACCTGATCGAGCACACCGTTGACGGCGCGCTTACGCTCGGCGGGTGCTACGCCTGCCAACACCATGGGCAGCTCGACGTTTTCAAAGGCGCTGAGCCGGCCGACAAGGTGAAACGCCTGGAAAATAAAACCAATATTGTCCCGACGCAGCGCCGCCCTCGCCTCTTCGCTGAGGGCTTCTGTCGGCTCGTCGTTGAGCCTGTAGCTCCCGGAATCCGGCCGATCCAGCAACCCTATCATGTTGAGCAATGTCGACTTACCCGAGCCCGATGGCCCCATAACCGACAGGTACTCCCCCGGCCCGACGTTGAGGTCGAGGTCTTTGAGGGCCTGCAACGGCTGTCCTCCCATAAGGTAGGTCTTGTTGACCTCGCGCATCTCGATCACAACGTCAATCCTTGTCTGACTTGGGAGCCGCCCGGGCACCGGCAACAACGCCGCCAGCGCCAACGTTGGCGACCACCTGTTCGCCAACGGCGAGTCCTTCAGTGATCTCGGTGTACCGCCAGTTGGAGAGCCCTCTGGTCACGGCGCGTTTCTCGAGATAGCCGTCCTCGTTTACCACCAGAACAAACTGGTTGTCGATAATCACTTCTGAGGGCACGCGAACCGCGTCGTCGCGACTATTCAGGATAATTTCCATGTCGGCGCTGTAACCGGTCAAAAGGCGTACGTCGTCGGGCAGGGGTTCCAGACGTGCCTCCACCTCGACCGTACGGGCCTGTTTTTCGTAGTCCTCCACATAGGGTGATATGCGGCTTACCGTCGCCTCAAAACTCCGGTCACGAAACGCGTCCAGGGTGACTCTTACCGGCAGCCCGACAGCAATATCCGCGGCATCCACCTCGTCGATGGGGGCCGCAATATAATGGCAATCATCGGTAATCAGATCGATCGCCGGCGGCGTCGGTATACCCGGCGGTGAAGGTGTCACATACTCGCCGAGCTCACCGGTGACATCGGCCACAACGCCATCAAAAGGTGCCTGTAATCGGGTTTGCTCCAGCACCGCTTCGGCCATGGCCACAGCCGCCTTAGACTGAACCTCCCTCGCTTTCGCCGACTCGCAGCGGGCAGCACTGGCCTGCGCCTTCGACTCGGCCAGATCCGCGGTTTCCGCCGATACCAGTTTCTTTGAGACGAGACCTGTCAAACGTCGCGCTTCCCGAAGGTCGGAGCGGGCACTGATGCACTGGCTTTCCCGCTCCCGGGTGGCCACCAGGACGGCCGCTTCGGCCTCCTCGAGTCTGGCCCTGCGGTCCTTATTCCAAAGCACGAGCATCACCTGACCCTGCTTGACGTGGTCGCCCTCATCCACCAGCAGCTGGTCGATCTGACCGCCAATGGTGACGGATAGCTTTGCCCGCTGACAGGCTTCCACCGTACCTGCCCGGGTGTTGGCAACGGTGTTTTCCACGTAGCCTTTTTCCACATCGGCAAGGGAGACCGGAACAGCTTCCGGCCTGCGCAGGTACCAATAGCTCAAGACCAACACAGCGATGACAGCAACACTGACCAGTGTTTTTTTCATTCAGGTATCCTGACGGGACGATTTACAAGAAAACCCAAAGGTTACACCAAGGTGATCCTCCCGTCGCCCATCGGCATTGCGCCAGGTCAACCCTCCTCTCACCGGTCGTTGTTCCCATAGATTTTTTATGGGACATTGCGGCCATGAACGATATCGCGGATATACTGATTGCGCTTTCCGGACTGTTTCTGATCGGCCTCGCCGCCCATTGGCTGGGACTGAAAACACGTCTACCCCGGGTCACTCTTCTGATACTGGCCGGTATTGCCATCGGCACGTCGGGGATCGACCTGTTTTCCGAATACCGCTCCGTCTGGTTTCCGATTGTCTCGGATATGGCCATGGTCATGCTGGGGTTTCTGATCGGCGGCTCCCTGACATTGAGCGTTTTCAGGGACCAGGGCAAGGAAATTGTCTTTCTGTCCATCGGCGCCGTCATTGGCACCTTCGTCTTGGTCTTACTGGGTCTTCTCGCGCTGCAACAATCCCTGCCGTTGGCCATCCTGCTGGCGGCCATTGCTACAGCCACTGACCCCGCCGCCACCTCCGATGTGCTGATCGAAGCCCGACGCCAACATACCCGGTTTGGCAAAACCCTGCTCGGTGTTGTCGCCATTGATGACGCCTGGGGACTGCTGCTATTCAGTTTTTGCCTGGTGATTGCGGTCGGCACCGATACCGGTAATGGAACGCAGGTGATGCTCGACGGCGCTCGGGAAGTGGCTGGCTCCGTTCTTCTGGGTTTGGCGATTGGCCTGCCCATGGCCTTTCTGACCGGGCGTATCCGCCGTGGCGAACCGACCCTTGTCGAGGCACTTGGCCTGGTATTCCTGTGCGGGGGACTGGCCATGAAGTTTCATTTGTCCCATCTGTTGGCCGCCATTGTCATGGGTGCGACAGTGACCAATCTGGCCCGCCACCACAACCGGCCCTTTCATGCCATCGAGGGCATCGAATGGCCGTTTATGGTGCTGTTTTTCATTCTTGCCGGCGCGTCACTGGAAATGACCGCCCTTATGATCGGCGGTGTGATCAGCATTGCTTATATGCTGCTGCGGATTGCCGGGAAGGTGGTCGGCGGTTGGGTCACCGGCGTCCTTCTCGGCCGTGCCACGGAGGGACGACTGGCGGGATTTGCGCTCTTACCCCAGGCCGGTGTGGCGGTGGCCATGGCACTCACGGCGAGTCAGGCTATTCCGCAAGTGGCGGAGATACTGCTTACCATCGCGCTGGCATCTACCGTGGTATTTGAATTGATCGGCCCTATCGCCACCCGCTGGTCAGTGAACCAGGCNGAAGCCCCGCGCACNCCACTGGAANNNCAGNCGCCCCCTTGACCCTGTCNCCTAGTGNCGCTTCCAGCCAAGNTTCTTCTCGATGGCGNTAATGATCATGGCNGCAATATCNAGGCCGGTAGCGGATTCGATNCCCTCGAGCCCGGGCGAGGAATTGACNTCCAGCAGGAGGGGCCCCTTGGCGGAGCGGATCAGNTCAATACCCGCGACCTGAAGGTTCATGGCCTTGGCGGCNTTGACCGCGATGCGCCGNTCCTGGGCGGTCACTTTCACCACCGACGCCTTGCCGCCCTGGTGCAGGTTGGCGCGAAACTCGCCCGGAGCGGCTTCCCGCTCAATGGCAGCGACCACACGGCCATCGATCACGAAACAGCGGATGTCCTTTCCCTTGGCCTCCTTGATGAACTCCTGGACCAGAATGTTGGCATTGAGGCTTTTGAAGGCATTGATCACACTTTCCGCCGCCTTATTGGTCTCGGCGAGGACAACGCCCCTTCCCTGGGTGCCCTCGAGGAGTTTAACGATCAGCGGAGCACCGCCGACCATGCTGATCAGGTCCTGGGTATCCAGGGGTGAATTGGCAAATCCGGTTATAGGAATGCTGAGATCGGCGTCAAGCAGCGCCTGGAGAGAAAACAGCTTGTCCCGGGACTTGGTGATCGCGGCGCCGTCGTTGAGACAGAACACGCCCATGGTCATGAACTGGCGGAGCAGTGAACAGCCGTAGCGGGTCATGCTGGGGCGAATACGGGGAATCACCGCGTCCAGGTCCCGGATCACCGCACCGCCCCGGTAATGAACCTCCGGTTTTTCGGCATCCAGCTTCATGTAACAGTGCCGGATGTTGAGGAATATCATCTCATGTCCACGCTCAAGCCCGGCCTCGATAATTCGCTCATTACTGTACAGTTCCGGGTTGCTGGCCAGCACCGCTATCTTCAAGCCGCCCTGGATGAATTCAGCCCGATCATAGTACCTGCGCAGTGTCTCGTGGCTCACCTCGCCAAAGCGAAAACTGGCGTCCGGATCCACCAGCAGCCGTCCGCTCATGGCCTCCCGACCGAGGAGCATCCGGTAGCCCATGGAATCGCGGTTGGTTAGCGTCACCTCAACCTCCCAGCTGTCGCTGCCGAGGCCGATAGGGGTGCGAATCACATAGCGTTTTTCCACCTCGCCGGTAGAGCTGCGGATACTGCGCCGGTCGACTACCGGCGCCTCGCACTTTACTACCACCTTACGGTTTTTCTGCAGCGGGTGCACTTCAAACGATACCCAGAGGGCACCGTCACGGTTGAATGCCTTTATGTTGAACGCATGCAATGCAGAGGTTTTCGCCCCGGAATCAACCCTTACCTTGATGGCGGGAATAGCCAATTCCCCAAGCCGACACCACTCCTGGTTGCCGACAATCACTTTGTTGTCCTGGGATCTCATGGTGTGCCTGGGGCCGGTGTCGAAAAGGGGGCGGATTATCCTGCCGAAATATCCCCGCGGCAAGAGTGGCAGCAGAATTTTTCTAGGGCCTGTTAACACCCATTGGATTATCACTGCTGGAGGTCATTTTTGCCTCCAGCTAGGCAGAAAGAGCGAGGTTTAATCATTCTAAATGAGCGATTGATAACAACGCTGGGGAAAAAATGGCCCCGGCCCTTCGGGTTGAGGCTAGAAGAGCGCCACTTGTCGTTGCTCGTCGTTCATTTAGAACCACTAAATTCTCTCCTCGCGTCCCGGCGGGGCCCGCTAAATTGGCGCTCTTTTAGTCACAACAGTGGCAATCCAATTAGTGTTAACAGGCCCTAGTCATCGGAATGGGGATCGTTCTTGGGAAAATCGTAGTGCTGAAGACGGGCGCAGCCGGCGCGCAGATCCGTCCAGTGATCGATGTCCAGCTCCAGCAACGCGATACCGCAGGTGGGGATATTGCCGATATGCTCGAGGGCCAGAAAGTTCACTGCATCGGTAATCGCCGGGTTGTGTCCGACCATCGCCACCGACTGCCAGAGATCGTCCAGGGTTTTCAGGGAGACGATCACATCATCGTAGTCGAAGCTGTACAGTTCCGGCATGATCTGGACACTATCCTGGCCAAAACCGGTGGCGTCGGCCATTTCGTCGAGGGTCTGCACCGCTCGCCGGGCCGGACTGGAAATAATTTTTTGAATCTCGAGTTTCAGCTCACCGATGCGCTCCGCCATCTCCCGGGCATTGCGAATGCCGCGCTTTTTCAGCGGTCTCTGCAAATCGGTGAGTGATGGATCCTTCCAGGAGGACTTGGCGTGACGAATGAGCAGCAGGCTTTTCAAGGTCAACTCCTGTGGACGTGGGGGTCTATTTTGCTATGCTTACGCGCCCATCTAAACGGGGAAAGATGACAGAATCATTACCAGCCCGCGTCCGGCGCGGCCGACACCCCTGAGACAGGCCCATTGTTTACCATGAAACTATTCGGCATCAAGAATTGTGACACCGTGCGCAAGGCCCGCAAATGGCTCGACCAGCACGGCGCCGACTACCAGTACCACGACTTCCGCGAGCAGGGCCTGGAGGAAAGTCAGGTGAAAGCCTGGCTTGCCCGGGTGCCGGCGGAACGACTGGTCAATAAACGCAGTACTACCTGGAAGCAACTGGACGAGGCAACCCGGGAAAATCTTTCCGGGGATAACCTGCCCGCTCTGCTTGCAGCACACCCGACGCTCATCAAGCGGCCCGTTCTGGAAATCGGCGAACAGGTTCACACAGGTTTTTCTGAGAAAACCTATCAGCAACTTATCAACTGACAGGAGAAACACGCATGACAGCGTTGCACAGTCTTGGACTGGGAATCGGCACCCAAAACAGCAATGGAAACTGGCTCGAGGTGTTTTACCCGAAGCCACTTTTAGCCCCGGCACCCGGTGTCGTTTCCGCTGTCACAAAGTGTATCGAACACAGCGGCGGGAATCAGGCCGTAGCCCTGGATGTGAAAACGCTGAAACAGTTGGCGGAAGCATTCGAGGCAGCTGGCGAAACCGGGCTTGCCCGCCTGGCGGAGCAAATGCAGGGCAGCGCCCGTCCCGCCGTTCTGACCCTGATCGCCGAGGACAGCAAGCCCGAATCGGTACCCGAGGTATACCTGAAGCTACACCTGATTTCCCACCGGCTGTGCAAACCCCATACCCTGGTTCTCGACGGGATGTTCGGCGCCCTGCCCAATGTCGCCTGGAC
Organism: Porticoccaceae bacterium; assembly: GCA_002702725.1. Lineage (GTDB taxonomy): Bacteria > Pseudomonadota > Gammaproteobacteria > Pseudomonadales > Porticoccaceae > NAT127. Next base: position 3,834 of record PABE01000139.1, on the reverse strand, counting down.
CAGCGAAGGGGCCATCGACCTGCAGGAATTGGCGAACCGCCAACTTGCCGCGCGACTGGCCGGCCGGACCCTGTCCGTTGATTGCATCGACAAGTTCCCCAAAATGACCGACTACGTGGTTCCTGCCGGCGTTCGTATCGCCGACACCGCGCGGGTTCGCCTGGGCGCCTATATCGGCGAAGGCACAACGGTGATGCACGAGGGTTTTGTCAACTTCAACGCCGGTACCGAAGGCCCCAACATGGTGGAGGGCCGCATCTCCGCCGGCGTATTTGTCGGTGCCGGTTCCGACCTGGGGGGCGGGTGCTCCACCATGGGGACCCTGTCCGGTGGCGGCAACATCATCATCTCGGTGGGCAAGGAATGCCTGATCGGTGCCAACGCCGGCATTGGTATCCCTCTGGGGGATCGCTGCACTGTCGAAGCCGGTCTCTACATTACCGCCGGCACCAGGGTGATCATGCTCGACGACAAGCGGCAGATCGCCGGCGAGACCAAGGCTCGGGAACTGGCCGGCAAATCCGATCTACTGTTTCGCCGCAATTCCACCACGGGTGCCGTTGAATGCCTGACAAACCAGTCCGCCATCGCACTCAACGAAGCCCTGCACGCCCACAACTGATTGGCAGTGTCCAAGCGTGTAAGCTAACCCTTTCCCCGGGGCCGCAACAGCTGCTGCGCCCCGGCAGCACCCTTTGCCAGCAACGCGAGCGCCGCAATGACTCAACTCTCCCCCACCGTTTCCCTGGCCTGCGACCTGATTCGCCGTCGCTCTGTGACACCGGATGATGCCGGCTGCCAGGACATCCTCATCAGTCGACTGGAAGCACTGGACTTCCAGGTCACCCAGTTACCGTTCGGGGATGTACATAACTTCTGGGCCGTTCGCGGTGACAGTGGTCCGCTGTTTTGCTTTGCGGGCCACACCGATGTGGTGCCGAGCGGAGACGAAGGCAGCTGGTCGACACCGCCGTTCGAGCCGGTCATTGAAAACGGTGTGCTCTATGGCCGCGGGGCCGCCGACATGAAGGGCTCCCTGGCGGCAATGATTACCGCCACCGAGGATTTCGTCGGGGCGCATCCGAAGCACACGGGCCGCATCGCCTATCTGATAACCAGTGATGAGGAGGGTGTCGCCATCAACGGTACGGTCAAGGTGGTGGAATGGCTGGCGCAACACGGCACCATTCCCGACTGGTGCCTTGTCGGTGAGCCGTCAAGCACACAACGCTGTGGCGATGTGGTCAAAAATGGCCGACGGGGCTCACTGGGCGGTACCCTGACCATCAAAGGCATCCAGGGCCATGTCGCCTACCCGCACCTGGCAGACAACCCGATCCACCGGGCAGCACCGGCACTCGCCGCCCTGTGCAACGAAACCTGGGACCAGGGCAACGATTTTTTCCCCGCCACCAGTTTCCAGATCTCCAACATCCACGGCGGAACCGGGGCCACCAACGTGATTCCCGGGGATCTGCACGTGCTGTTCAATTTCCGTTTTTCCACGGAGGTGACCGCCGAGGAACTGCGTAACCGCACGGAGAAACTACTGGCTGCACACCATCTGGATTACGATCTGCGCTGGCACCTCAGCGGCGAGCCCTTTCTCACCGAGCGCGGGAGCCTGGTGAACGCGGTCGCCGCCAGTATTGCCGAGGTCACCGGCATTGAAACAACGCTGTCAACCGCCGGCGGTACGTCGGACGGTCGATTTATCGCGCCCCTCGGCACCCAGGTCGTGGAGCTTGGCCCGGTCAATGAAAGCATTCACAAAGTCAATGAAAACACCGATTGCCGGGAGCTTGAACAGCTGAGCCAGATGTACCGACGCGTGCTGGAAAGACTGTTCGTGTGAGGTTTGCTGTTCTGGTCAGCCGGCGTTCGCGCTTGACCGGTGCCACTCAGCGTAGATCGTCGGGTATCTTTTGCAGTGGGTAGACATCGTAGCGGACGGATTTCCCCTCCATGACCAGCCCCGGTTTTTCATTGCCCAGCCAGGGCGCCCCGGCCGGGCGTTTGACCGCCACCCGATAGCGGGCAACAGCAAGGGACTTGGGCAACAGTTCATCGGCGTCGGCATCGGCTCCGACCAGGTGCTGGAATACCTGCATGGTCTTGTTGACCTGAGCCGACTTGCGACGCTCGGGAAACATCGGATCCAGGTAGATTACGTCGGGGCGCTCCGCGTCAGTCAAAGATGCCAGCCATTCATGGCCATCAGCAATGAAATAGCTTATGCGGCTTGTAATATCGGCAAGCGCCGGATCCCCCCTGGCGGCCTCCGCTGCCCGAGCCAGGCCGTCTGCCAGGAGCGCGGCAATCACAGGGTGGCGTTCCACCACCGTTACGCGACAACCCAGGCTGGCGAGGACAAAGGCATCTGACCCGAGACCGCCGGTGAGATCGGCGATACATGGACGAACCCGCTCCCGCACCCCGACGGCCTTGGCCACCGCCTGCGATTTCCCGCCCCCGTAAAGCCGGCGGTGACGGGCACTGCCAGCGACAAAATCACAGCGAATCGGCCCCATGGGCCGGCGGCCCGTCTGGCGAACGCTGAGTCCGGTGTCATCGAGCCAGAGGACGAACGGATAATCGAGGTGCTGTGGCTCCGCTGCCTCACCCTCGAAAAGAAACCCGAATGCCGCCGCAACAGCCGACGCCTGCTCTTCGAAACCCTTGCCTGCGAAAAGCGGTATATGGGTATCAGGTAATGCCACCGTCGATTTAGCGGTCAATAGGCACTAATTCCAGTTCTACGCGGCGATTGCGCTCCCTGCTCTGTTCAGTATCGTTACTGGCGATGGGATAACGCTCTCCGTAGCCGGTGGTCCAGACACGACCGGCGGGAATACCGTGGGAACGCAGCAGAGCACCAACGCTTTCCGCGCGTCGTTCGGATAGCGTCTGGTTATGGCTCTCACTACCCGTGGAATCGGTGTGCCCCGCGATTCGAATAGAGGTTTTGTCATATTCCTTGAGCACTGTGGCAACGGATTCGAGGGTTGCGTAGAACTCCGGCCGCACTTCATACCGATCGATCCCGAATGTGATACTGCTGGGCATGACCAGACGGATGTTGTCACCCTCCCGGACGACGCGCACCCCCGTGCCCTCCAATTTACTGCGCAGCGCTGCTTCCTGACGGTCCATATAATGTCCTATACCGCCGCCAATGGCCCCGCCGGCAACAGCGCCGGTGAGTATGCCCTTGTTGCGGTCCTTGCTGCTCGATGTCGCCGCTCCGATAATAGCCCCGGAAACCGCGCCGATGGCCGCACCCTTGCCGGCATTACTCGTTTTCTGCTCCCCGGTGTAGGGGTCGGTGGTGGCACATCCGGCCAGAACAATCGTCAGTAGCGCAATGATATACAGTCTCATCCTGTTACCTCTCTAAAACCGTCGTTTAAAATTCCTGCCCCGGCGGGGGCGATGGATCATAGCCATGTTGACCGGCGGAAGCTAGAATTCCCGAAACCACAATGGACTATGCCATGAACGCTTTCGCCCTACCGCTTACCCTCACCGCAGCCCTGCTGGCCGTAGTCCTTTCGGGATGCAACCGTTATCAGGTCACGGTCAACGAACGCGTGGTTCACACCCCCCCGGCGCTTTTCACCGACTACGACGTCAGCGACCCCGGCCTGGCGACCTGTCTCAATCAGACAATAAAAGACCGACAAATTTCCGCGGCCAATCAGCTCACCCTGCTCAATTGTGCCAATGGCACCATCAGCTCCCTGGACGGCATTCAGGTCTTCAGTGCTCTGAAAACAATCAACCTATCCAACAATGCACTGTCCGAAATCAAGCCCCTCCTCTATCTCGGCAACC
>PABE01000138.1 GCA_002702725.1 Porticoccaceae bacterium | reverse complement strand
ATCAGCGCCTCCTGCATGCGCGCGCCACCAGTGGCAGAAAAACATATGAAAGGCATGCGCTCTTCGAGGCAGAGTTTTGCAGTGCGGGTGAATTTTTCCCCCACGGCATAACCCATGGAGCCGCCGTGAAAGGCAAATTCAAACGCCGTTGACACCACGGGCAGCCCTTTCAGGGTCCCGCGCATGGCGACCAGGGCGTCTTTCTCGCCGGTCTCTTTCTGCGCCGCAGAGAGACGATCCTTGTATTTCTTGGTGTCCTTGAACTTGAGACGGTCGGAGGTCACAACGTCCTTGGACAGCTCCTTGCGACCCTCTGGGTCGAGAAAGAGATCCAGGCGGCGACGGGCCCCAATCCGGATATGATGGTCACATTTGGGGCAAACGTCGGCGTTTTTTTCCAGCTCGGGGCGATAGAGCGGTGAATTACAGCGCGGGCATTTCCGCCACAGACCTTCGGGGACACTGGCTGTGCGTTCTTTCTTGAGGGTTCCGGGGCCTTTTTTAATGCGTTGCAGCCAACTCATGAAATCATCCGTCAGTCATTTGCCGATAAGTTTAACATTTTAACCCGATTAGCGCGCCAGGGCGTGCACGGCGTTGATAAAAGCCGACACCTTTTCGGGGTCTTTAACCCCCGGCGACGACTCAACGCCTCCACTGACATCCACACCATAGGGCCCTACCTGGTCAATTGCCTGGGCAACATTGTCCGGATTCAACCCCCCGGCCAGAATAAAGCGCTGCTCTACCCCCCGGAGCAGCGCCCAGTCAAACCGCTTCCCGGTGCCCCCGTAGGCGTCCGCCTGCCAGGTATCAAACAAAATACCCGAAGCGCCCCCAAAAGCCTGAATTTCAGACGACAAGTCCAGCTCCGGCCGGACCCGAATCGCTTTTAAATAGGGGTGTGCGAAACCCTCGCAGAACGCCGGGGACTCATCGCCATGAAACTGCAGAAGCCGGGGTTTTACCTCGGCCAGCACCTCCCTCACCAACGCCGGCTCCGGGTTAACAAAAAGCGCAACGGTGGTCAAAAAAGGCCCTGCAGCCCGGGCGATAGCAACGCCCTGCTCGACACTGACACAACGGGCGCTGCCCGGATAAAACACCAGGCCAATGGCATCGGCACCGCAGGACTCTGCATGCCGGGCATCGTCGGGAAGGGTAATACCGCAGATTTTGACTCTTACTCTGGTCACACTGACTCCGGCTTGATCTGTTCAGAGCGGGATAAAGGCCGGCCCTGGGGAAAACTCAGGCAACGAGTATTGATCAGGATACCGCACAGAGACAAGATAAAGACCATCAGCGGGCGCAGTCACCTCACCGGCGGCGCGGTCCCTTGCGGCTAGCAGGGCCGCCGGCCACTCGACTGGTCGCTCCCCGCGACCGACAGCCATCAAGACACCGGCAATATTGCGGACCATATGATGTAAAAAGGCATTGGCGGTCAGCTCAATGACAACCAGGGCACCCTGGCGATAGACACTGATGGCCTCCATAAACCGGTTCGGTGAACGGGATTGACAACCCGCCGCACGGAAAGAGGTGAAATCGTTCTCGCCCAGCAATCCCTGGGCGGCGCGATGCATGCGTGCCTCATCGAGTGGCGACTTGCACCAGGTGAGCAAGCCCTTAAAAAGGGCAGGTCGAACCGGCTCGTTGCTGATCAGGTAGCGATAGGTGCGCGCCGTCGCTCTGAATCGACTGTGGAAGTCACCCGGCATTTCACCCACCCAGTGCAATCGAACGCAATCGGGAAGCTGCGTGTTGGCTCCCAGCAACCAGTTGCGGGGGGTTCTTTGTGCATCGGTATCGAAATGGATCACTTGATTGGTCGCATGGACGCCGGTGTCGGTGCGCCCTGCACAGGCAACCGTTACCGGCTGATTGGCGATACGGCTGAGCGCGGATTCAACCGCCTGCTGGACGCTCGGACTATGGGACTGGCGCTGCCAGCCCGAGAAGCGATCACCCCGGTACTCAACGGCCGCCGCAAAACGACGAACTCCCGCCGGCAAGGCCTCGCCGGCGGGAATGAGACAGTTACTGGAGTAGACCCATTGGGAAGAGGTCGGCATCAGGACCGGGTAATTTTCGACAACAGCGCACTGGCCCTGTCCTTCTGCTCATCGTTCCCGCCCTCGAGCACCTCCTCGAGAATTTCCTTGGCTCCGGCATTATCGCCCATATCAATATATGCCTGCGCCAGCTCCAGCTGGGTATCAACTTCATCGGCATCGCCCAGGAAATCGAACTCATCGTCGAGATTTAGCGGCTCATCACTCGTTTGCGCCTGATCCGGCGAAGATACCGGGGACTCCGGCTCCTGAAGGTCAAATTCCGACAGGTCCAGCTCGACGTCTTCCAGCCCCTCATCCGGCGTTTTTTCTACACCGGAAGGGGGAACCTCGACAGCGGGCTCGGCGCGCGACGCAGGGGTCTCAGGCGCCTTCTCACGGACCTGGGGCTCGTCAGGGGCAAACAGGTCATCGCCCTCGTCGAGCTCAATCTCATCCAGGGAACTGACATCAGTTGAAGCCACTGTTTCAGGTGGCTTTCTGGCAGGTGCCGGCGGCACGAGCGATTCGAACGTGGGTTCATCATCCCGATCGTCGCTACGGCGCTTTCGCAGGACAATAAAAATTACGGCTGCAATCAGTACAACCAGAAAGCCAATCAGGTAACTCAGGTAACTGCTCACGGTGTCAAACCATCCCTTCTCTGATTTTTGTTGTCCCGCTGCCTTTTCCTCGGCAGTCACTTTGTTTTCCGAACCGGACGCTGTGTCGTCTGCGGCAGCTAACGCGGCGCCATCGTTCAACTCGACCAGCTTTCGCATGGTGGCCAGCTGCTCCTCCAGATTGCCGAGCCGCATTTTCAGCTCGGCATTCTCCCGCTGGGTGCGCGACATCTCTTCCTGGATGGTGGCCAGTTCATTCTGAATAGCAAGCCCCCCGGAAAGATCGCCCTCGGTCACAGTCCTCGCCCCCGGGGCTCCGGTGTCGTCGTCATCCGTGGTATTGGGATCGATCGCCGACAGGCGCAGACGACCGGTTGCGGCCGTGGTTTCGGAAGCCTCCGTAGCATCCTGCTCCGGGGCTTCGTCAGCGGGCGCCGCATCAGCTTGCAAGGAAGTCGAAGAAGGATCCTCCGTGGCCAGCTCCATGGCGGCAGGCTGCGCCTCGGTAAAATCGCCATAATCAGGCAACCTCAAAACCCTGCCGGCGAGCAGGCGGTTGATATCCCCGTCGACAAACGCCTCCGGGTTGAGGCGCAAAATGGCATCCATCTTCTGATTTACGGAAATATCGCTCGCCGACAAACGGGACGCAATGCGCCACAGGGTGTCGCCGTCGCGGACACGATACTCCTCGCCACTGGCCAGGGGAATCGTCGGCTGGGGAGCCTGCCCCGTTGAAGAGGCTGGAGACTGACCGGGTTGGGGCTGCCCCTCGGACGGTAAAGCGACGGCTTTAGCCTTGCCGCCCGCATACACCGGCAGATCAAGCAGTACCGTATACTCTCTGAGCAGGCGGCCGGAGGGCCATTGGAGTTCAACGAGGAAGTCGAGGTAGGGTTCGCGAATCGGCTTCTTAGTGGTAACCAGCAACCTGGGCTTACCGGGGGTTGCCATGTCCACGGCGAAGGACAAGCCGGTCAGTATCAACTCCCGTTCGACGCCTGCACGTTCAAAAGCGTCCCGGGACGCGAGCCCCGCAATCAGCTCCGTCTCGGAGAGATCCCCGGCGTTGAGTATCTCCACCTCGGCATCGAGGGGCTCGTTGAGCGATGAATGGAGCTTGAGCTCTCCCAACCCGAGGGCCGATACCCAGGAGGAGAACACCAGTGCTGCAAAACCCGCGGCAATCGGACGCTTACGAAAAGCCATAGCCTATCCCTTTGTTATTCCCTAGCTTGCCTCTTCACCCATGCCCCTGCCCAATGATCATAGCACCCAGGGGCAAGGCAAAAGGAGGACTTTGGTCTAAGTTTTTATTCTAAGTGCCTAATCCAGAAGCTATTGAACCGCAAAAAGCCCCGGATGGGAACCACCCAGCAGACGGCGGGCATAATCAGGTTAGTGTTCGTCCCCGAGCAAAATCGCCATCATCCGGCGCAATGGCTCGGCAGCTCCCCATAACAGCTGGTCACCCACAGTAAAGGCATTGAGGTATTCAGAGCCCATACTGAGCTTGCGCAGACGGCCCACCGGAATGTCCAGCTTGCCTGTAACCGCGGCCGGCGTCAGCGCCTTGAGGGTATCCTCTTTGCGGTTGGGGACCACGTTCACCCAGCTGTTGGCCTCGCCAATCATCTGCTCGATTTCATCGACGGGAACGTCACGGGTCAGCTTAATCGTCAGAGCCTGGCTATGGCAGCGCATGGCACCGATGCGCACGCAGGTGCCATCGACCGGAACCGGGTTGGTTTCGCGACCGAGAATCTTGTTGCATTCGGCCTGGGCCTTCCATTCCTCGCGGCTTTGGCCATTTTCCAGCTCGGTGTCGATCCAGGGCAGCAGGCTGCCGGCAAGCGGAAAGCCGAAGTTATCGGTTGGAAATCCGCTGCCGCGCATGGTGTCCGCCACCTGGCGGTCGATATCGAGAATGGCGCTCGCGGGGTCTGCGAGCAGATCAGAGACCTGGCCGTGAATAGCACCCATCTGACCGATCAGTTCACGCATGTTCTGGGCACCCGCACCGGATGCGGCCTGGTAGGTCATAGCGGTTGCCCACTCGACAAGCCCCTCGTTGAAAAGGCCGCCAAGCCCCATCAGCATCAGGCTGACCGTACAGTTACCCCCGACAAAATTCTTCACCCCCCGGGCGATGCCATCCTTTATGACCGGGGAGTTAACCGGGTCGAGAACGATCAGGGCATCGTCTGCCATGCGCAATGCCGAAGCGGCATCAATCCAGTAGCCGTCCCAGCCGGCAGCGCGCAATTTCGGAAACACGGCCTTGGTGTAGTCGCCACCCTGGCAGGTGACAATAATATCCAGTGCCTTGAGCGCTTCGATATCATGGGCATCCTGGAGGGGCGGCAAATCGACGCCGATATCCGGTCCTGACTGCCCCACCTGGGAGGTGGTGAAAAAAACCGGATCAATGGGGTATTTGCGGAAATCGTCCTCTGCCCGCATGCGTTCCATCAGCACCGAGCCAACCATCCCTCTCCAACCAACAAAACCGACCTTTTTCACTTAAAACCTCTCTTTACCTCTTTAATGGATTACTCGTACTCTTAACCTGGGCGCTCTTATCTGATGGCGTCAAACATCCACGGCTGTCGCTCGCGGTGACCTGTCTCAAACGCCTGTATTTTTTCGGCGGACTGCAAGGTCAGACCAATTTCATCGAGCCCTTCAAGCAAGCAGTGTTTGCGAAACGCATCGATCTGAAAATGAATCTCGCCACCGTTACCACGGCGAATCACCTGATTGGCGAGATCAATCTCCAAAGCATAGCCCGGATTCGCCTCGACTTCCTCGAACAACTCGCTCACGGTCCCCTTGTCGAGGATGATCGGCAGCAGACCGTTCTTGAAGCAGTTGTTGTAGAAAATATCGGCAAAGCTCGGCGCGATAATGGCGCGGATACCGTAATCATCGAGCGCCCATGGCGCGTGTTCACGGCTGGAACCGCAGCCAAAATTTTCCCGGGTCAGCAGAATGGAGGTACCCTGGTAGCGCGCCTGATTCAAGGGAAATTCCTTTTTCAGGGGGCGCGTAGCACAGTCTTTTCCGTACCAGCCTTCATCTTCGTAGCGCATCTCATCAAACAGATACGGTCCAAAGCCGGTACGGTTGATCGACTTCAGAAACTGCTTGGGAATAATCATGTCGGTGTCGATATTGGCCAGATCAATCGGCGCGACAATACCCTTATGGGTGGTAAATGCTTTCATATCGATCTCCTCAAACGTTCGGCAAAGCGCGGACGTCGGTAATATAGCCGGTCACCGCGGCAGCAACGGCCATGGCTGGACTCACCAGGTGAGTACGCCCGCCCGCGCCCTGCCGACCCTCGAAATTCCGATTGGACGTGGAGGCACAGTGCTCGCCGCGACCGAGGACATCCGAATTCATTGCCAGACACATGGAACAGCCCGGCTCGCGCCAGTCCATTCCCGCTTCCATAAAGATTTTGTCTAACCCTTCCGCCTCGGCCTGCTCCTTGACCAGATGGGAACCCGGTACCACATACACCTTTTGAATGCTGTCCGCTTTTTTGCGACCTTTTGCGACAGCCGCTGCGGCGCGCAAATCTTCAATACGGGAGTTGGTACAGGAACCGATGAAGACCTTGTCGATCTTGATTTTGGTAACGGGAATACCCCCTTCCAGGCCCATGTACTCCAGGGCGCGCTGATAGCCCTTGCGCCTGGTCTCGTCGCTCTGCTCCTCCGGACGGGGGATCAGGCCGGAGACCGGCACTACCATCTCCGGGGAGGTGCCCCAGCTGACATAGGGTTCTATGTCGGCGGCGTTCAATTCGATGACGGCATCGAAATGGGCATCATCATCACTGTGCAGCGTGCGCCAGTAGTCAACGGCCTTGTCCCACATGTCGCTACTCGGGGCGAAGGGGCGACCTTCCATGTAATCGATGGTTTTTTCGTCCACCGCCACCAGCCCCACGCGGGCACCGGCCTCGATGGCCATGTTGCAGATGGTCATCCGGCCTTCCACCGACAGATCCCGGATGGTGCTGCCACCGAACTCAATGGCGTAACCCGTGCCACCGGCGGTACCGATTTCCCCGATGATGGCCAGAATGACATCTTTGGCGGTGACGCCGGGACCGAGCTTGCCATCCACCTTTACCAGCATGTTTTTCATTTTCGAAGCGACGAGGCACTGGGTGGCCAGCACGTGCTCCACTTCGGACGTGCCGATGCCGTGGGCCAGGCAGCCCAGGGCACCGTGGGTGGCGGTATGGGAGTCGCCGCACACCACCGTGGCACCCGGCAGGGTAAAGCCCTGCTCCGGCCCCATCACGTGGACAATGCCCTGGCCGTGATCATTGATCTTGAATTCCTTGATGCCGAACTCGTCACAGTTGTTATCCAGGGTTCTGACCTGAATACGGGATACCTCATCGACGATGGTGTCGATACCGCCTTTGCGCTCGTCAAGATCCGTCGGCACGTTGTGGTCAGGGGTGGCGACATTGGTATCGATACGCCAGGGCTTTCGACCGCTCAGCCGCAGGCCTTCGAAGGCCTGCGGGGAGGTCACTTCGTGAATAATATGACGGTCGATATATATCAACGCCGTGCCGTCTTCCCGGGACTCCACCAGGTGGGCGTCCCATAGTTTGTCATAGAGGGTCTTGCCTGCCATGTTTCCTTCCTCTGCTCAGAATAGAAGCAATGATAGAGGCCACTTAACGATAAAACAAATTCATATTTTTTATATGTTTGATTCCAATATGGAATTTATTATGATGTCAGAATGGATACCCAACTCCTCGAAGCATTCGTCGCCGTTGCCGCGACCGGCTCGTTTTCCGCCGCCGCAGAGCGGATACACGTCACCCAGCCGGCCGTGAGCAAGCGCATTGCACAGCTGGAGGCTCATCTGGATTGCCGTCTCTTCGACCGCATCTCCCGCACCATTTATCTCACCGAGGCAGGTCAGGAACTCTTGCCCCGGGCGGAACAAATACTGCGCGAACTGGCGGACACACGGCAAGCAATACGCGACCTGTCGGGGAATATTTCCGGCAGCCTGCGCATCGCGATCAGTCATCACATTGGCCTGCACCGCCTGCCGCCGGTACTCAAGCAATTCACCACCGTCAATCCCGAAGTTAATCTGGCGGTCGATTTCATGGATTCCGAGGTCGCCTATGAAGGGGTGCTGCAGGGCCGGTTCGAAATTGCCGTCATTACGCTGGCGCCGGAGCCCCACCCGCGGATTCAATCACTGCCGGTCTGGCATGACCCTCTGGTTCCGATGGTGTCCAACGATCACCCCCTCGCCCGGGTGGCTGATGCGTCGATAGCCGATTTAAGCCAATACCCGGCGATTTTGCCGGGCCCCGATACCTACACCGGCAGGATGATCAAACGACTCTTTGACGAAGAGGGGTACCCCTTTTCTGCAACCATGGCAACCAACTACCTGGAAACCATCAAAATGCTCGTTTCGGTGGGGCTAGGCTGGAGCATTCTGCCGGTAACGATGCTCGATGACTCCCTGCAAGCGATTAACTGTCCGGGGCTCGCTCTGGCCCGCACACTGGGATTGATCCATCACAAGGAGAAAACCCTGTCCAACGCCGCGCACGCCTTTATCGCACTGTTGGAAGGCGACGCGCCCCGCGCCTAACGACTACAGCCAGTCAACCCTGAACGACTCGCCACCCGCCACTGCGGCACTGCGATAGGCCGAGGTCCGTGGCAATACCTGCTCCGCAAACACCCGGGCGACATCGATTTTCCTGCGGTAAAACCGATCATCGGGCGCGGCCTCACCCAGCGCCGTAGCCCGCACGGCGCCCTTGGCCAGATAACATCCCGCAACGGTGATTCCCAGGGCCATCATGACCGGATGGGCAACCGCACCGGCATAGTCAGGTTGTTGCGGCGCGTTGGCGAGAAGGGCATCGACCGCGGCCCGACAGTCGGCAAGGGCCAGGTCCAACCCCCCGGCAATAAAAGCCAGGCCCGCGCCCCTGACGTCGTCCACGATGGCGTGAAGCTCTGACTCGAGATCCCGGAAATACCGGCCCTGATTAGACAGTATCTTGCGCCCCGCCAGATCCATCGCCTGGATACCATTGGTACCTTCGTAGATAGCGGTGATCCGGGCATCCCGATAATACTGCGCGACGCCGGTTTCTTCGATATAGCCTGCCCCACCGTGTATCTGGACCGCCAGGGAGGTAACTTCGTTGACTAGCTCGGTACACCAGCCTTTGACCAGTGGCGTGAGCAGATCCACCCGTTGCTGNTGCCGCTCACGCGCGCCTTCGTCGTCCGAGTGCCCCGCCATATCGAAATGGTGCATGGCGACNAGGGTCAACGCNCGNCCCGCCTGGGTCAGCGCCTCCATGGTCAGGTACATGCGACGCACATCCGGATGTTCAATAATGGCCACCACCCCCCGGCCCGGGAGGCTCCCCTGCCGGCGTTCACAGGCATAGGCGTAAGCCTGTTGACAGGCCCGCTCCGACAGTGAAACTCCCTGAAGACCTACTGCCAGCCGGGCGTGATTCATCATCGCGAACATGTACCTGAGCCCCTCGTTTTCCTGTCCGACAAGATACCCCAATGCGCCCTCCCCATCGCCATACTGCAGGGTGCAGGTAGGGCTGGCGTGGATACCCAGCTTATGCTCGACGCCAACGGGGTAAACCCGATTGCGCTCAGCCAGTGAACCGTCTTCATTAACGAGAAACTTGGGCACGATAAAGAGCGATATCCCCTTCACCCCCTCCGGGGCTCCGGGCGTCCGGGCCAATACCAAATGAACGATATTGTCGGTAAAACCGTGGTCTCCCCAGGTAATGAAAATCTTTTGGCCGAACAGCCTGTAGTGATCCCCCTCTGGCTCGGCTCGGGTTTTCACCTGGGCAAGATCGGATCCGGCCTCCGGCTCGGTGAGATTCATAGTCCCCGCCCATTCACCGGACACCAGCCGGGGAAGGTAGAGCGCTTTCTGGAGGTCTGATCCATAGCGTGTGAGCGCAGTAATCACCCCCTGGGTCAGCATCGGCAGCAGGGAAAACGCCAGATTGGCACTTTGCAGGATTTCGTCAACGGCAAACCCCAGCGTGTGTGGCAAACCCTGACCGCCAAAGGCAGGCTGTCCCGTGAGCGCGGGCCAGCCACCGGCGCAATAGGCTTTATATACACCGTCAAGCGCCGGGGCAGTGGCGACACCCCGCTCGACAAGTTTAGCGCCTTGGCGATCCGCCAACGGATTAGTGGGGGCGATGACCCCGGCAAAAAAGCGTCCCGCCTCCTCGACAATCGCATCGATCAAATCATCGGATAACGCCGAATAATCAGCCAACGCCATTAACGCACCAATATCAGCGACTTCTCGCATAACAAATAACAGCTCCTTCTCAGGTGCCGCGTAATGGCTCATAAATACCTCCAGCTATCAATCAGCCGCCGCCAACCGGACGGCGCGGGTTGATCAATGGTTGATGCTGACGGTGGCCAATTGTTCTTCAGCGGCCGCCGCTATTCATTCAGCAATAGATGTCGATCTCAGGGGCTGAGAAAAACCCCGTTATCTTTGCGCATCGAAGGGAATATAGCAGCAAGTGGCGTGGAACTGCAGAGTGGCAAGGCAGGCGCCAGGGCCATCAACCTGCGGAGGTAAGCGTAAAGTCGCCCCGGTCGTAACTGGCGTAGAACGTCGCGAACTGCTCCGCCGTCATGGGCTTGGCAAAGTAATAGCCCTGGGCAAGGTTAAAACCGAGCTCAGTGAGCTTATCGAGCTGGCTGAGGTGCTCAACCCCCACCGCGGACACCTCGAATTTCAGTAACCTGGACAGCGCAACGATGGCACTCAACAGGGCGCGCACATCATTGCGCGAGGTACTGGCGCGCAACAGTTTCTGATCCAGTTTGATCAGATCAACCGACAGGTCTTTCATGACACTGTAGCTTTCGCCGGTCGAACCGAATTCGTCAATGGCACAGCGAAGGTTGAGACGCGCGGCGTTCTTGATGAATTTCCGGGTCCGTCGCATATCCGTTAACGCCACCAGCTCGGGGATTTCCAGGGTGACGATATCGGGCGACATCCCGGTGTCGTTCAAGGTCTCGCCAATGGTTTCCAGCAAGCGGGTCTCATCCATCTGACCTGAAGAGACATTCATGGCAATCGCACTCAGGTCCATTCCTTTTGAGCGCCATTCGGCAAACTGCGAGATTGCCGTTCGGGCTACCCAGGCACCAATATCGTTGATAAGCCCTTTCTCTTCGGCAAACGGCAGAAATTCACTGGGCAGCAACACTTCCTTGCCGTGATGGTGCCAGCGTATCAGAGCCTCGCATCCGACTACGCGGCCGGTCGACAAGTTCACCTGCGGCTGATAGAGCAGCTCGAATTGCCGTTTTACGATTGCCATCCTCAATTCAGAGGGGTAAATGAGCATGGCATTGGCGCCTTTGTGCAAAAACTCATTGAGATAAAAATAGCGTTTCTTGCCGCTCTCCTTGGCCTGATACATGGCGGCATCCGCCGATGATATGAGCTCATCGACCGTATCACCATCCTCGGGGAATACACTGATACCAACACTGGCACCGGCCTCGACGACCTGCCCATCCACTTCGAAGGGCTGTTCGAAGCATTGGAGAATCTTCTGGGCGATAGCAATTATTTCCTTGTTGTCCTTGACGTCTTCAACCACTACCGTGAATTCATCCCCGGCAAACCGGGCGATGGTGTCCGTCTCCCGGAGTGTATTTGACAACTCCTTTGCCACGTGGGCGAGCAAGTCATCGCCAACCTTGTGGCCAAAGGCATCGTTAATGATCTTGAAGTTGTCCAGATCGATGAAATAAAGCGCCAACAGCGAGCCGCGCCGCCGGGCGCGCTTGATCGCCAGATCGAGGCGATCGAGAAACAACCTGCGATTGGGCATTCCGGTCAGGTGATCATGGTGCGCGATGTAACGGAGTTCTTCCTGGCTCTGCTTGATTCCCGAGATGTCGACAAACGTCACCAGGTAATGGGTGAGAACGTCTTTGTCCCTGATGGTTGAGACCTGCAATTTCGCTGCATAGCTCTCGCCGTTCTTGCGCTTGCCGGTCACCTCACCTTCCCACTGGCCTTTTTCCCTCAGGGCTGTCACCAGTTCCCGCAATTGACCGAAAGGCATGGCGAAAGAACCGGCGGCAAAAAATCGGCAGCCGACCACTTCGGAGGGGTTGAAACCGGTGATCCGCTTGAACGCCTGGTTTACCGACAGGACCTTGCGACGGGCATCGCTGACAATGATGGCCTCGCCGGCGCTATCGACCACCTTACCCGCCAGGCTGAGCTGCGCGTTTAGTCGCGCGGCCTCACTCTGGTCAATGGCGATGCAACTAACCCCGACAATGCGGTTGAAGGCGTTTTTTTCGGGAAAGCTGTGACACAGATAGGGCCTGTTGCCAATGATCCGCTCCGACGTGACATGCTGACCGGCCAGGGCTTTCTCACAATCAGCGACGAAGGGGTGATCGGAAGGCAGCACATCGGGCAGGCGCTTGCCCATCGCCAAGGGCCTGAACTGGGATATGGATGCTGTTGGCTTAAAGACGATACGACTCAGCGTCAATTGCTTGTCGAAATGGCAGAAAAGGACCGTACTCTTTGTCGCAAGAACCTCCTCAAGAAGAAGGTTCTTGCGTTCCAGCTCCCCCACTCTGGCTCGCGACAGGAGACCGGCGACAACCAACAAAATGAAAAGCAGCGCAACGACAAACGCCATCAGGCCACCTGTCGGGATACCGGCGAAGCGCCCGGGCAAAATGGCATACAACAGCGAGCCTGCAACGAGCAGGGTCGCGCAAAGGTAGATTGTTTTTAACAATACCGCCCTTTTCACCATTTATTTCAGCCAGATCAGCGGGGTAAATTGTTCACTCTATCCGACGACATGATAACCCCGAAGATCTGAAAATCCCTGCGGAGAGGCGAAAATTGTCACCGAACGGTCCGTTATGACGACACAATGCATTTGGCCTGAATCAGGCCGGTCCGATCAGTTCCCGCACAAGGGGGATGGTAACCCGGCGCTGTCTCTCCAGTGAAATCCTGTCAATTCGGGCCAATAACGCCATGAGTTCATGTAAATCCCGGCTGTAGCGCTGCATGATGTAGAGCGCCACATCAGTCGCCAGCTCAAGTCCAAGCCTTCCGGCGCGAAAACGGAGAATCGCCAATTTATCCNNATCCGAANAGGCGGGCAGATGGAAGANAAGGCTCGCNGCNAGCCGCGACNGCAGGTCGGCCAAACGGATATCCATCAGTGCCGGCGCCTGCGCTGCACTGATTAACAGCCGGGTTCCGAGGGCCTGGCAGCGATTATAGAAATCAAACAGAGCCAACTCCCAATGGGAATTGCCCGCCGCCAGATTCAAATCATCGAGGGCAACGAGATACTGGTGCTCAAGGCTGTCAAGCATCGCGTCGGCCTTGAAATCGAGCACATCCGACAGGGACAAGTAGTACGCCGGCAAGCCGACCTCCCTGGCCCGGTGACATGCCGCAGTGAGCAGATGCGTCTTGCCAACACCGCCGCTGCCCCAAACCAACAAAACCGGGTCACTCCAAAGGGGAGGCTGGTCCCCGGCAATCAATTGCAGTATTTGCGCATTTGAACCGTCGCCCGGCGCCCAGAAATTATCGATCGTTGCGTCATCCCTGAGCGACACCGCAAGGCTTAACTGACGGGCCATGTATTCAGTCCTGTGACCGCCATGAGAGCTTAAAAAACGTCGGCTCCGGTCGCTCCTCCAATACCGGATTCGAGGTGCCAACCTCACTTTCGGCGGCCGAGAAATGCACATCCTGCTCAAGGTTTTCAATCACTTGATTGGTTTCACCTTCAACAGTCAGGGCGAGACGAACCCGATCGCCGGTTACCGAGAGAACCCGATACGACTGCACCATGACGTTGTCCGAGAGCAGCTCCGTCAAGGCGTTATAGTGCTTGTACCGGTCGATCCCGCTTACCACCAGCAACAATTGTCCGGACTCGGATCGAGGCACATAGACCCGATCGGCGGCAATGCGGTCCACGACGTTGTCGACCACTTGCCCGAGCAGTTCGGGGAGCTCAGATCCCTCGGCCTGCTGAATAAACGGGGCGTTACCGCCGGACTGCAGCCAGGCGGCTCTCCAGGCCATGTCGCTTTTCTGGTACAGCCGCAACATCAGCCAGCCCTGAGCCGGATAACGTTTCGACGCGTCATCGATTTGCTGCACATCAAAGTCGCGGGCCGCTGAGACCGGCAATGCCAGCTCATCCTGCAGGTCATACAGGGGTGAAACCGTGGGCATACCGCGCAGTGCAAAGCCCTGGTTCAAGAGTGTGTAGACGTCGTCAAGCGCCCCTTCGCCAATGAACCTGCTGTCGGCCAGCGGTGAATCAACCACCGCCCATACCAACAATGTCGGTCGATTTCCCGGCCAAATCGGCAGCCGGTTGGCGCGGAGAAACCGATCGATACCTCCCTGATCGAAAACCAGCCTCAAGCCCAGTTCACTATTGGCACCTGGCCGCTCTTCCTCGACGTAGCTGAATTGCAACAGATAGGAAGATGCGTCAGCCAGCAGGGAATCGACCGACGGACGGGCAACCACCTGACTGTCACCGGTAACCCGAACCAGCACCCGGGCCATCCCCTCGCGAATGCCTTCGCGCCGGGCCTTGTCAGAGCGGTCGGGAACAGGCACCACGGCGTCGTAGTATGCCCCTGCCTGCCCCTGGGCGGCGTTTACAGACCAGGAGCAGATCAGGACTGCGATCAAAGTGATAAGGACCTTTTTCATGGCGCGATTGTAGCAGCACTTGCGCCTTTCACCACCCTGCAACAGGCAGTGATTCGGCGGATTGCCGACAACCATTCAAGCCCTCATACTTGGCGTAGTTTCGGTCTTGGAATCGCCAATAACCCCTGGCATTCTCGGCCCGGCAAGCTAGAATAGCCGCCTTTCTCCAGGAACCCAGCAATGAGCAACTCCAAGAACGCGCCTGAAGGCCCATCCCTGAGCTACAAAGATGCCGGCGTCGACATCGATGCGGGTAACGCCCTGGTCGAACGTATCAAGGGGTTGACCCGCAAGACCCGCCGCCCCGAGGTTTTATCGGGCCTCGGCGGCTTCGGCGCCCTGTGCAAACTGCCCTCCGGGTACAAGAACCCGGTACTGGTCAGCGGCACTGACGGCGTCGGCACCAAGCTGCGACTTGCCATGGCGTTCGAAAAACACGATACGATCGGTATCGATCTGGTGGCCATGTGCGTCAACGACCTGGTGGTTTGCGGTGCCGAGCCGCTGTTTTTTCTGGATTACTACGCCACAGGCCGGCTGAATGTCGATATTGCTGCGGATGTTGTCACAGGCATTGCCGAAGGCTGCCTGCAAGCGGGTTGCGCTCTGGTCGGCGGAGAAACCGCTGAAATGCCCGGCATGTATGAACACGAAGACTACGACCTCGCCGGCTTCTGTGTCGGTGTTGTCGAAGAGTCAGAGATCATCGAAGGCAACTCTGTCCATGTCGGCGACGCCCTCGTCGCCCTTCGCTCAAGTGGGCCGCATTCCAACGGCTATTCCCTGATCCGCAAGATCCTGGAAGTTTCCGGCGCCGACCCGCACCGCACAATGGTCGGTGACCAGACCCTCGCCCAGGCGTTACTGGCACCCACCCGGATTTACGTCAAGGCCATTCTCGACCTGGTTCGCGCATGCCCGGTCCACGCCATTGCCCATATCACCGGTGGTGGCCTGCTGGAGAATATCCCCCGCGTACTGCCAGAGGGTACCCGCGCCGTTTTGTCCGAGGCGAGCTGGCAGCTTCCACCGGTATTCCAATGGCTTCAGACCCACGGCAATGTCGAGCGGCAGGAGATGTACCGAACCTTCAACTGCGGCATCGGCATGGTCATTTGCCTGCCGGCCAAGGAAGCCGAGAACGCTGTCGCCCTGCTCCAGCAAGCCGGCGAAGAGGCATTTATCGTCGGCCAGATCGAGAAGGCAGCGGACGGTGAAGAACAGGTGGTCATTCGCTGAATGAATAGCCGAACCCCGCGCCTGGTCATTCTTATTTCGGGCACAGGCAGCAATATGGCAGCGCTGCTCAACGCCTGCGAAAACGGCGAGATTGACGGCCGTGTCGCCGCGGTTGTCAGCAACCGCGCCAATGCAAAAGGGCTGGACGTTGCCCGCGGTGCGGGTATCGCCACCCGCGTTGTCGACCACAGGGCATTTGCGGATCGCGAGCACTTCGACGCAGCGCTGGCCAGGGAAATCGAGGCCTTCGAACCCGACCTGGTCATTCTCGCCGGCTTCATGCGCATTCTGACCCCGGGCTTCGTCGACCGGTTCCACGGCCGGATCATGAATATCCACCCGTCCCTGCTGCCCAAATACCCCGGGCTGAATACCCATCGACGGGCCATCGAGGCGGGCGATTCAGAAGCCGGCGCCAGCGTGCACTTTGTCACCACGGAACTGGACGGCGGCCCGGTCATCATCCAGGCGCGGGTCCCCGTGCATGAGGGCGACACCGAAGAGAGCCTGGCCTCCCGGGTCCTGAAGGTCGAACACAGGATTTACCCGTTGGCGGTGCAGCTGTTCTGCCAGGGTCGGTTGACCATGGACAGCACCGGAGTGCACCTGGATGGTGAGCCCCTGCCGGCATCAGGCCTTGAGTACAGTGAACAATCGGTAAATCTGACGATCCAATAGCCATAAAGTCCACCAGGAGCCCTGCCTTTATGGCCAGACCCGGCATCACTTTTCCATTCGCATTTGTGATCAGCATTCTTGCCTTTGCACTACCGTACGCCAACGCCGGCCAGGACACCCCCTCGCCAACCCCGCTGAAACCCTATCATCTCACCTATACCGCGAGCTACAACGGCTGGCCTATCACACTGCACCGCACGCTGAAGCGAAACAAAGACGGCTATCTTCTGACTACCAGGGCCAGCAACTTCCTTGGCCGAATCCGGGAATCGGAGCGCTTCCACCTCGACGAGGCGGGGGTTATCGTCCCGGAAAACTACCACTACGAGCGCAATATCTTCGGCAAAACGCGCACCGAGACAATGGACGTTGATCTCACCAACGGACGCTCGTTGTCCCGCCGCAAGGGGCGTGAGTACATCCTGGACTATACTCCAGGACAGCTGGGCCCACTGAGCTACCAGGAAGTTCTCGCCGAGGACCTGCGCCAGGGCCGTGAAAGACTTTGCTACAGTGTTATCAATCGCGGTCATATCAGGGAATACCGGTTTAAACGGCTCGGCCAGGAAACCGTCGAAACACCACTGGGCCGCTTCACTGCCGAAAAAGTGGAACGGCTTCGGGACGACGATGAACGGGAAACCCTGATCTGGTTTGCAAAGTCCTTGGACTATCTGCCGGTAAAATTGGTACAAAGGGAGGACGGCGAACAATACGAAATGACCATCGAGTCCATTGATCACGATAACGTAACGACACGCTGAGGAGCTGCCCGATGACCAAAGGTGTACCCGCTGCGAAACGCCCCAGCCTCGAAACCGTCACAGAGGGCAACACCTACTATTGGTGTGCCTGCGGTCTCAGTAAAAACCAGCCGTTCTGCGATGGCTCCCACGCGGGATCGGAATTCAACCCTTTGGCCTGGACCGCGGAAAAATCAGGCACGGTTGCGTTTTGTGTCTGTAAACAAACCGATAATGCGCCATTGTGCGACGGCGCCCATACAGCATTGCCGGAGGACGAATGAAAACTGACCAGCATGAACGCATCAGCAACGCACCGGGCAAACGCAGCCTGCTGCCTTTCATTGTCGCGGCACTGGTTATTATCGCGCTAGTTGTCTGGTTTTTTGCGGCGCGCGAACCGGCACCGGAGGTAGTACCGCCGGCGACAACAGTCGCCCCGCCGGAAGAACCGGCACCGGCACCCGTCGAGGACGCGCCGGATATTCCAGAGCAGGAACCCATACCGGTAACCGAAGAGTCCGAACAACCGGAACCGGAACCACTGCCGCCGCTCAGCGATAGCGACCACTACACACGGACACTGCTCGCCGACGACACAGCATCCGAGGCGGTTCGGGAATGGCTCAATACCGACAACCTTATCGCCAAATCCGTCACCGTGATCGATGGGCTCGCACGGGGCGTGGTGCTGAAGAAAATCCTGCCCATCGCTCCCCCGGAAGAGAAATTCACGGTGGTCGAAGAGCAAGGGGTACTCTGGCTTGACGAACGCAATTTCGCCCGATACGACACCACGGTGGACGCCCTTGTCAGCATCGATCCAAAGACACTGGCAAAAACCTTTCATACCCTGCGACCGCTGCTGGAGAGTGCCTACGGAGAGCTGGGCAATGATCCCGGGGCCATCGACAATCGGATTATCGGGGCGATCGACAGGATGCTGGCCACGCCCGATCACAACGGACCTTTCGCGCTCAAGCAGGAGTCAGTGCAGTACCAGTTTGTCGATCCGACGCTGGAAAACCTGCCACCGGTACAAAAGCAAATGCTGCGCATTGGCCCTGAGAACCGTACTAAACTGAAACAGTACCTGACAGACCTGCGACAGGAACTGCTGAATAGTTCGGACCAGCAGGGAGGCGGCGAAGCGCCCTGATACCCAGCATTTACCAGCGCGTGCAATAACAGAGGAAGTACCCCCATGAACGATAATTACAAAGGCTTTCTCCTCGCCCTGCTGATGGTCTCAGCGACCGCACACGGAGCGACCACCGCCGAAGGGGATGCGGACACAGGGTCGACGCCCCCCGGGGAAGAAGAAGCCCCGTGGCTCGACACCGGCCATGCCTATGTGGTGCAACGGGCCGACAACATCGCACGCTGGATGGACAATTTCTTCGGCGTCAACCGGGTCGAGGAGGAGGCGCCCTATTCGACCCTGCGGCTGCGGTTGGAGCACGAGTGGGACGAAATCGATGACCACGAGTCGGATATCAAATTACGCGGCAAGGTCTATCTACCGAAACTCAACAAGCGACTGAGCCTGCTGTTTTCCGATGATGACGACGGTATCGAAACCAACGACCTAATCGACAAACAGGACTCCCCCGACGATGTCGCCCTGCAATACACCGCCCGTGAAAAAGAGCGCTATCGGATCGACTTCAAAGTGGGATTGCGCTCATCCCTTCATCCCAAGGCGTCCGTCCGTTACCGTTATGAATACCCGATGACGGAATCACTGATCGGCCGGTTCAGTGAAGAAGTCCTCTACCGTGGTGACGACGGTTTCGGCTCACGGACCCGTCTGGAGCTCGATAAAATTCTCAGCGACAACAAGGTTCTCCAATGGTACAACCGGGTCGACTGGGAGGAAGAGGAATCGGGTATCCAATGGCGAACCGGGCTGAGCCTGAATCGCCGCCTGAGCGATAAGCGGGCACTGGGCTATTTTATCGGCGCCAGTGGTGAAACCAGCCCCTACCACCTTACGGAGAACTACGGTTTCGGCATGCGCTACCGGCAGAATATATACCGCCCGTGGCTGTTCATTGAGGTTCAGCCCCGCTATGCCTGGCGAAAATCCTATGAAAATCCTGATCGCGAAGGAGCCGCCAATATCCTGCTTCGGCTTGAGGCGGTGTTCACCAGGGATTTTGGCGACTGATTCAGCGGCCGGGACTATCCTTGATCCCTGAGTGCCCGCCTCAATACTTTGCCGACGTTGGATTTGGGCAGTTCCTTAACGAACTCCACTTGGCGGGGCACCTTGTAGCCGGTGAGCTTCTGGCGGGCGAAATCCCGAACCTCCTCGGCGGTGAGCGCCGGATTTGACGATACGACAAAAAGTTTCACGGCCTCGACCGAGTCCGGGTCCGGCACCCCCACCGCCGCACACTCGACGATGTCGGGGTGCCGGGAGATTTCGTTTTCCAGTTCATTGGGGTAGACATTGAACCCCGATACCACAATCATATCCTTGATCCTGTCGACGATACTCAAATACCCTTCGTCGTCGACAACAGCCACATCGCCGGTGTGTAACCACCCCTGTTCATCGAGCATTTCACGGGTTTCGTCCGGTCGATTCCAGTAACCGAGCATCACCTGGGGACCACGGACCCAGAGTTCACCGGGCTTGCCCTGAGGCACTTCTTCACCCGTTCCGTCCAGTAATCGCAGGTCCGTATCTGGCAGCAGCTTACCCACGGTGCCCAACTTGGGCCGGTCCACCGGGTTGATGGCCACCACAGGGCTGGCCTCCGTCAGTCCATATCCTTCAATCACCTTACAGCCGGTTACCTCCTCCCAGCGCTCAGCGGTATCGTGGGTCAATGCCATACCACCGGAAACAGTGATACGTAACTGCGAAAAATCCAGCGCCCGAAAGTGACGATTCCGACAGAGGTGGTTGAACAGGGTATTGAGCCCGGCGAAAAAGGTGAACGGAACCCCCCTGAGGGAGCGGACAAAGCGATTGAGCTTGCGGGGGTCGGGGATCAGCACCACCCGGGCACCAATGCCGATACCGAGCAACATACAGAGCATAAACGCAAAAATATGGTACACGGGCAGGGGCGCGATCATGGTTTCCCGGCCTTCGTGCAATGCACTCCCCAAAGCGTCCTCCACCTGCTGGATGTTACTGAGCAGGTTGCCGTGGCTGAGCATGGCACCCTTGGCAACACCGGTGGTACCCCCGGTGTACTGCAGCAGCGCAACATCCTCCGACCCTCGACTCGGTACCTCAAGGGTTCCGCCGCTGCCGCGGGCTAATGCCTCCGGGAATGAAACCACGCCTGACACCCGTGGATGTCTTCGCCCGAGTCGCTTCAACCGCAATACTCCGTTAATCAACCAGCGCCTGGGGGCCGGGTGCAAATCTGCGACCTCCGTCACCAGCACGTGCTCGATGCCGGTATCGCTATGGACACCGGCAAGCTTGTCGGCAAAATCCGCCAGCACCACCACCGCCCTGACACCGGCGTCCGAGAACTGATGAGCCATTTCCCGACGGGTGTACATCGGATTGGTATTGACCACAACCAGCCCTGCCTTCATGGCAGCGAGTACCGCTATCGGATACTGGAGCAAATTGGGCAGCTGAATCGCCAGTTTGTCACCGGGACGAAGCCCCCAGTGTTGCTGAAAGAAAACAGCCAGTCGTTGGGCGTAGTCGTCAAGTTGACCGTATGTCAGGTTATGGCCGAGACAGGTAAAGGCAACCTGATCACTGAATTTCGCCACACACTCAGCGAAAAAATCGGCCAGATTCTGGTGGCTGCGGGCATTGGTATTAATCATCGAAAGTTCTTATTGTCATTGATTCCTGGTCGCCAGATCATGCAACGGCGGAGGCAAAATTGCCACACCGAACCCCTCAGGACAGCCCGCCAAGGCAAATATGTTTGATATCGAGATAGTCGTCGACGCCATACCGGGAACCTTCCCGGCCAATACCGGACTCCTTGACGCCGCCAAAGGGAATCACCTCGTTGCTGATGGCCACCTCATTGACGCCGACCATGCCATAGGCCAAGCCTTCCGCGACACGCCAGATGCGGCCTATGTCCCGTGTATAGAAATAGGCGGCGAGTCCGGCGCGGGTATTGTTGGCCAGGCGAAGTCCGTCCGCTTCAGAGTCGAAGCGGGTCACTGCGCTCACCGGGCCGAAGATTTCCTCCTGGAAAATGGCCATTTCTTCCCGGGTATCGGTAATTACCGTCGGCGGGTAAAAATAGCCACCGGTTCCGGGCACACTGCCCCCTGTCAGCATCGATGCCCCCCTGGCGACGGCATCGTCAACCAGTTTCCGAACCTTGGATACCGCCCTTTCACTGATCAGCGGGCCAATCTGGGTGCGATTATCCAGGCCATTACCCACGGCCAGCTTTGACACCTGCGCGTTCAGGGCCGCGACAAAACGATCATGGACACCTGACTGGACCAGTATGCGATTGGCGCAGATGCAGGTCTGACCGGCGTTCCGGTATTTGGATGCGATAGTCCCGGCAACCGCCCGCTCAATATCGGCATCATCAAAAACCAGGACCGGCGCATTGCCGCCCAATTCCATCGACACTTTTTTGACCGTCTCGGCGCTGGCCCTGAGCAGCTGCTTGCCCACCGCCGTTGAGCCGGTAAAGGTTATTTTTGCCACGTCAGGACTGCCCGTGAAGGCCTCGCCAATCCCCCGGGCATCGGTACCTGTCACCACATTGACGACACCGGCCGGAATACCGGCCTCCCGGGCGAGCACCATAAGTGCCAGTGCCGATAGCGGCGTTTCGGAGGCCGGCTTGGCGACCACGGTACAACCAACGGCCAGCGCCGGACCCAGTTTTCGGGCCAACATGGCAGACGGAAAATTCCAGGGCGTGATGGCCGCCACCACACCCACCGGCTGCTTGATGACCAGAAGGCGACGGTCATTGCCTGTTGTCGGTATCACATCGCCGTAGACCCGCTTGGCTTCTTCGGCAAACCATTGGACAAAAGAGGCGGCATAGGCGATTTCACCCCTGGCCTCTGACAGTGGCTTGCCCTGCTCCAGGGTCATCAGCAGCGCCAGGTCTTCCTGATGGCTCATGATCAATTCAAACCAGCGATGCAGACATCGCGCCCGCTCCCTGGCCGTCAGGGACCGCCACCCGGGCAGCGCCCGGGAAGCCGCGACAATTGCTCTATCGGCGTCCACCGCATCACCGTCGGCAACATGGGCGAGCACCTCTTCTGTGGCAGGGTTAGCCACAGAAAACGTCTTGCCAGAGTGGGCATCACACCATTGCCCATCGATAAAACACTGGTCTTTCAGCAAGGAAGGTTCACGGAGAGATATCATGATTTACTGCCTGAAAATCAAAACCTGTTTTCACTCTAGACGCTGCCTGAAAAAATGAAAAGCCTTCCGGTGGCGAGTCGGGGTCGGAAGCCCTTACACTTTCATGCCAATTAAACAGAGCGACCGACCGGAACACCTGCCAATGAATGATCCCAGACAACCTCGAATATGGGTTGATGCCGATTCTTGCCCGAAAGTCATCAAGGAACTGCTCTTCAAGGCAGCGGCGAGGCGCAAGGTAACCGTTTTACTGGTCGCCAATCAGCCGCTGGCGACACCGCAGGTGTCCTATGTTCGCGCGATTCAAGTCGGTGCGGGTTTTGACGTCGCCGACAATTACATTGCCGACCAGGTCTCGGCTGGAGATCTGGTAGTCACCGCGGATATTCCCCTGGCAGCACAGATCATCGAAAAAGCGGCCCTGGTGATCACGCCCAGGGGGGAGCGACTTTCTGCCGGCAATATCCGCCAGCGACTGGGGCTGCGTAACTTTCTCAGTGAAATGCGCGATGCCGGCGTGCAGACCGGTGGCCCTGCGTCGTTCAGCCAGCAGGACAAGCAGGCGTTTGCCAACCAGCTCGACCAGTGGCTGACGAAAAACATTTCCCACAGGGCCGGTTGATCCGTATACTGGCCGGTCATTTTTCCCAACACACCTCCGGGTGTTTCCCCCCAGGTTTTCCGATCATGTCCACCTCCCCTTTTGCCGCCCTTGGCCTGAGCGAGTCGCTCCTCAGCACCCTGGCCGAACTCGGCTATGAACAACCGTCGCCGATTCAATCCCGGAGCATCCCCCTGTTGCTGACAGGAAAAAACCTGCTCGGGGTCGCCCAAACCGGCACCGGGAAGACGGCCGCCTTCGCCCTGCCCCTGCTGCAGAATCTGGTGTTTGATCAGAAAAGTCCCCAGGTGCTGATTCTTACGCCCACCCGGGAACTGGCGATCCAGGTGGCGGAAGCCTGTCAAAGCTATTCCAGGCGACTGAAACAATTTCACGTTTTACCGGTCTATGGCGGCCAGGATATGGGCACACAGCTGCGGGCCCTGAAACGGGGNGTACAGGTNGTTGTCGGCACACCNGGGCGAATCATGGANCATATGCGGCGGGGCAGCCTGAACCTCGCCAATATACGCGCNGTGGTCCTCGACGAAGCTGATGAGATGTTGCGCATGGGGTTTATCGACGATGTCGAAACCATCCTCGCCGAAACCCCGGACGGCGCCCAGAGAGCACTGTTTTCCGCGACCATGCCGCCGGCCATCCAGCGTATCGCCAATAAGTATCTGGGCGATGCCGAAGAGGTGCGCATTGAGTCCAAGACCCGCACCGTGGAACGCATCAGCCAGCGCTATCTGCTGGTCCACAACCCCCAGAAACTGGACGCCCTCACCCGCATTCTCGAAGTGGAAAACTTCGACGGCATGATTATCTTTGTTCGCACCAAATCGAGCACGGTGGAACTGTCGGAAAAACTCGAAGCCCGTGGCTTTGCCGCAGGCGCCCTCAACGGCGATCTGAGTCAGCAACTGAGAGAGCGGACCATCAATCGTCTCAAGCAGGGCGAGCTGGACATCGTGGTTGCCACCGATGTCGCCGCCCGGGGACTGGATGTCGAGCGCATCAGCCACGTCATCAACTACGATATTCCCTACGACAACGAATCCTATGTACACCGCATCGGACGCACCGGCAGGGCCGGTCGCGAAGGCAATGCGATCCTGTTCGTCACTCCGAAGGAGCGCCGCCTGCTGAACTCCATTGAACGTTCGACCCGGCAGCCCATTGATCCGATGACACTGCCCAGCGGCGAAGAGGTCAGTGAACAGCGAATCCAGCAATTCCAGCACCTACTTCTGTCAACCCTGGAAGAGCAGGATCTGTCGCCGTTTCGACAGCTGGTCAGCGCTCTGGCCGGCGACCAGGGGTTGGCTATCGAGGATATCGCCGCTGCATTGGTGTACCTGCAGCAACAGGATCGCCCGCTCTATCCGGTGTTTCGCGATCCCGTCGTGCGGGAAACGGGCAAGCAAAAGGACCGCGGCGAGAAGCCGGGCAAACGCAAGGACCGGGAACGGCCGTCAAAAGGACAGCCCGTCGACAATCTTGCCATGGAGCGTTACCGGGTCGAGGTCGGCTACAACCAGGGCGTGAAAGTGGGGGATATTGTCGGCGCCATCGCCAACGAAGCGGATATCGACAGCCAGTATATCGGCCGGATCGACATGCGCGATGACTACAGCACAGTCGACCTGCCAGAGGGGATGCCGAAGGAATTGCTTCAATCACTGCAGTCCATGCGGATCAGGCAACACCTCGCCCGGTTGCGCCCGGTTCCGGCGGACGACAGCGACGATGCGGGCGACAAATCCAACCGCAAATCCGGGCCCCGGAAGCGGGGTACGCCACCGCTGGGTAACAAAGGTGCGACCGGCAAGCGATCGGCCAAAAAACCTCAAGCCGGCGCCAAAAAGCGGCCCCGCTGAACCACGATGAGCCAGGAATCGGTTATCGGCAGTCCAGGGCATTGTGTATCAGGACCACGCACTGCGAGGCGAAGAGCATCACCGGGCCAAGGCTGACCGGTATTGCCCCCAGACGTTTGAGGGTTGAGAAGGTCTTTTTGGGCATCGGGATATGGTCAGTCAGCAGGAAGCAGGGGTCACGGTCAAAGGATTGTTCGCGCAGGGAGGGGCCCTTTCTGTCCATGACGACCAATTGGTAATTGTCGGCCAGCTCCCTGACAAGCCGCTCAAAACTGATGGTCCTGACCTCGATCCCCGGCGCCACGGGGCGAGTCTCTTCCTTTCCCATACCGGTTGACACATCCAGCGCCCTCGCGACGACGTCGAGCAGCGCCGCCTCGTGAAATCCGCCAAGGGCGCTTAGCTCCGCCCCGTAAAATACAAGGGTGCGAGAGTAATCACGGGTGCTCTCCAGAACAAGATAAACAGTAACGTCCGTGCGATGGGCCTGAGCGACGAACAGACAGTTCATCAACGTATGGGCGAGAATCTCGCTATGGGCCTCCTGCCCTACCGATGCCAACAGTTGCCGGCTGTCGGTGGATGCAGCTCTGGCCCTCAGGACAAAGGCGCGCATAAGTAGACCCCGGGCAGGACGCGGTTAACGGCACTCCGCCGTCGTGAACAGATAGGTGGGCGGGCCAAAAATCAGAGTAACGCGAAGCTTCACTGGCAAGACTAGGCGTGCTTCCACATCTTGCGGGTCAGTTCCTTCTGTACCTCTTTTTCACGGGCCCAAACTGTATTACTGCGCATGAAATCCTTGACCCGAGGTGCCACTTCTTCGCGAAAGCGGCGCCCGCTGAACACACCATAATGACCGACACCGGGCTGAATATAGTCTTCCTGCATCTCGGAAGGGATATTTTTACACAGGTCATGGGCGGCCTGGGTCTGGCCAATGCCGGAGATGTCGTCGTTTTCCCCTTCCACCGTCATCAACGCAACGTCGGTTATCCGCTCCGGCTTCACCAACCGGCCGCGATGCTCAAACTCTCCTTTGGGCAGTTTGAATTCCTTGAACACCCACTCAATGGTTTGCAGGTAAAATTCGGCGGTCATGTCCATTACCGCCAGGTACTCGTCATAGAACTCGCGGTGTTTTTCCGCGCTGTCATTGTCCCCTTTGACAAGGTTCTTGAAGTACTCCTTGCCCGCGGACAGGTGCCGCTCCCGATTGAGTGAGACAAAGCCGGCCAGCTGCAGGAAACCGGGGTATACCTTGCGCAAAAAACCCTTGTTCGGGTAGGGCACGGTGTGAATGACGTGCCGGCGAAACCAGGACATGGGTTTTTCTTCCGCCACCTTGTTGGGCATGGTCGGGGATTTCCTCGGGTCAATGGGCGAACCCATAATCGTGAAGCTGGCCGGACGATTGGGATTTTCGTCTTCCGCCATGATGCTGACAGCCGCCAGTACCGCGGGGCCGGGCTGGCAAACCGCCAGCAAATGGGCGCCGGGGCCCACGAACTCGATCATTTCGATCAGGTAATCGATATAGTCGTTGAGATCAAACTTGCCCTCGGAAAGGGGGACGTTTCTGGCGTCGACCCAGTCAGTGATAAACACTTCGTGATCGGGCAAAAACGCCTCTACGGTGCCGCGCAACAGCGTCGCGTAATGTCCCGACATCGGGGCAACGATAAGCACCCGGGGATCGACGTGCCCGCTTTTGCGAATCAGGTCCAGGTGGCCGTCAGCCCGTTTGAAATGCACCAGATTGCCAAACGGCTTCGACCAAACCACCCGGTCTTCCACCGGCACCGGTATGCCGTTGATATTGGTGTAGGGCAACTTCCACTCAGGCTTGTCATAGCGGCGAGTGGTATTTTCAAAAACCTCGTAGGCCGCCACGATACCCTTGTGCAACAGGGTGTTGGCAAAGGGGTTGTAACTGGTATCGAGCATCTCCATCTGGCACTTGGCAAGTTTGCGCATTGGCATCAGTGCAATATGGTTCAACTCGTAAATTTGGTAGAGCATAGAGAACTCCAGTGGCAGCCCTGCGAATACAGTGAAAGCGCGTATAGCGGGCGAGCAGTCATCCCCACCCGACCATGATGCAGCGCACAAAATAATGCATGAAAAGCCATTATTCACTAAATACAGGCTGATGCAACCCCGCCGACAAACCGAGTCACCGCGGCGCATATGAATTATAATGGGCCCCTTTGGCCATCTGACTCCCGTGCAATCAATAGACCCCTCCCGCTACCAGCAACAACTCGACGATAAACTCAGTGCCCTGGCCGGCCTGCTCAAACCCTTTGAACCCCCGGCTCCCGATGTGTTTGCGTCGTCACCCCGCCATTTTCGTATGCGCGCCGAGTTCCGAATCTGGCACGAGGGCGATCGGTCCTCCTATGCCATGAACCGCCCGGGTAGCAAAAAGCCCGAGCCCATCGATGACTTCCCCATTGGCTCCCCGGCCATGGTCGAGGTGATGCCGCGCCTGCTGGCCAGCATCAATGCAAATGAATTGCTGCGCAGGAAACTTTACGCCGTGGAATTTCTGACCACCCGTGGCGGCCAGGTATTGGCGACCCTGATCTACCATCGCCCACTCGACAACAGCTGGCAATCCGCAGCCATGACGGTGGAACAACAACTGGGTATCCACCTCATCGGCCGCAGCCGCAAGCAAAAGGTAGTGCTCAGCCAGGACTGGGTGGAGGAGCGCTTCACCGTCGGCGATCGGCTTCTTCGCTATCAGCAAGTGGAAACCGGCTTCACCCAGCCGAACGGCGATGTCAACGAACAAATGCTGAACTGGGCCCACCGGGTAACGCTTACCGATACCCCGGACGAGGACCTGCTGGAACTCTATTGCGGCAACGGCAATTTTACCCTCGCCCTCGCCGACAACTTCCGCCAAGTGCTGGCGACGGAGGTTTCAAAGCTTTCCGTCCAGTCCGCCCGTCATAACATCGCGGCCAACGAGATCGACAATATCCGGGTAGTCCGCATGTCCAGTGAGGAGTTCACCCAGGCACTCAACGGAGTGCGCCCCTTCACACGGCTTCGGGACATCGACCTGACCCGATACCGGTTCTCCACACTGTTTGTCGATCCCCCCCGGGCGGGCCTTGATGAAGGCACGGTCGCACTGGCGAAGGACTTCAACAAAATTCTTTATATATCCTGCAACCCGCTGACACTAAAGGAAAACCTTTTAGATCTGAGCGAAAGTCACCACATCGAAGAGTTTGCCGTATTCGACCAGTTCCCCTACACACATCATCTGGAATGCGGGGTGCTGCTGACGCGCAAGGCGCACAAGACCTCAATCACAGCGGGTAATGTTGCTTGATGCGCCGGGCCGCCTCTACCACCGCCTCCATATAGCGCGCTTCAATTTCCTGTCGCTCGCGGGTATAGCGTCGTTGCGCCTCCGGTGACAATGCTTTCCAATCGTCCAGAATGGGGAAATGGGCAGTGGCCTCGGCAACCCTGAAAAGCACCCCGTATTCGCGCCGGAATTGCTCACTGTCATGCAGATGGGCGGCGATGGCGCAAAGGCGGAGACACCCTTCAGTGGCGGTCATCTTTTCCTCCAGCAGCGCATCGGCAAGCAGGTACAGGCTTTTGACACGGGCCAGGTGTTGCTCCTCTCGCACCCCGGGATCGGACGGCTCCGAAGGCGTGGTTTTGCGGCGGCGCTGCTGCCAGAGCTGATAGTGCAGCCAAAGGGCATAGCCACCAAGCAGCGCGACCACAGCGATCGCGGCCAGAATCCACATAGTCACAGCTGCCTCCCGGGCTCTGACGAATCGCTGCCGTCGGGCTCGCCATAAGCATCCTGATCGGCGGCAAGACGCAGATCTTCAGGCAACGACTTCCGCGCTCTTGCGCCCATCCGCTTGAGATCTTCCAGTCGCTTGACCAGGTTACCCCGGCCATCTACCAACCTCTTACGGGTGGTCAGCCAGGCCTCCTGGCCCTTGTCCAGATAGCGCCCGACCTCATCCAGCGATTCAATTACCAGGACAAACTGATCGTACAGGCCGCCGGCCTGGGCTGCGATTTTCTGGGCATTGCGATTCTGGTCTTCATAGCGCCAGATATTATGGATGGTGCGCAGCGTCGCCAGGAGCGTGCTCGGACTGACCAGAATAATGCCCTGGTCGTAGGCGTCCCGGAACAGGGTGTGATCCCGTTCTATGGCAGCCATGAAGGCCGCCTCCACAGGCACGAATATCAGCACGAAATCCAGGCTGTTGACACCTTCAAGCTGTTCATAGGATTTCTTGCTTAAGCCATTGATATGATTGCGTATAGATGCCAGATGCCTGGCCATGAAATGCTGCCGCTCGGCATCGGTATCGGCTCGGCAACAGGCTTCATAGTCGCGCAGGGAAACCTTGGCATCGATGACGATATCCCGCTTATCCGGCAAGTGCAGGACGACATCGGGATTGCGGCGGCGCCCGTCTTCACCCTGCAGCGACACCTGGGTTTCATACTCCCGGCCCTTGCGCAGCCCGGACTCCTCCAGCAACCGTTCCAGTACCACTTCACCCCAGTTGCCCTGGACCTTGCTGTCCCCCTTGAGGGCTCGGGCAAGCTGCAGGGCATCATCTCCGATACGCTCCGCCTGGGCCTTGAGGGCCTGAATCTGGCCGATCAGCTGATTGCGTTCCGCGTTTTCCTTGCTGTAGGCATCTTCGACCTGTTTTCGGAACTGGGAGAGCTCGCGCCTCAGGGGCTCGACCGTACCCTCTATCGTCTGCTTGCTCTGCTGGCTGAAGCTGGCCTGCTTCTCGGTAAAGATACGGTTGGCAAGGTTCTCAAAATCCCGGGTCAGGGTTTCCCGACTCTCGCGGAGAATGGCCTGCTGCTCTTCGAAACGATGTCGCTCACTGGCCAGGGTTGCCTCGAGGGCGGATTTCTCGCCATGGAGCAGCTGATTGCGGGCGACAAGGGCTTCCCCATCCTCTCGGAACCTTTCGAGTTCAGCGGACACCAACTCAAACTGACTGGCCAGGCGGCCCTGAAGACGACTGAATCGGGCATACAGCACCAGACCTGAGACTGTTGCGCCAATCAGCACCCCTAACACGAGCCATAACCATGGCGTCAGATTCGGATTCGATAGAATTGTCATCCCGTTATTCTACCAGAGTGCATCTGGCCGAGCTGATGTAAAATGCCCGGCCATGGAAACCAACGATCCGAACAAACCGGCGGACCGAACGCCGAACACACACCCGGGCCGGGTGCTGATCTTCGACTCTGGCGTGGGGGGCTTGAGTATCTTGCAGGAGATACGGCGGAAACTGCCCGGCTGCGAGCTTGTCTACGCCTGTGATAACGGCGCATTCCCCTATGGCACCAAACCAGAGCATGTGTTGGTGTCCCGTGTCGAAAAAGTGCTCAAGGCCCTTTTGCCGCGAGTAGAGCCGGATATAGTGGTGATCGCCTGCAACACCGCGAGCACGGTCGCGCTGCCAAAAATTCGTGCCCACTTCACCAGGCCGGTTGTGGGCGTGGTACCCGCTATAAAGCCGGCGGCAGCGTTCTCGCAATCCCGGGTCATTGGTCTGCTTGGCACCCCCGGCACCGTGAGTCGTGCTTACACGCAACAACTTATCACCGAATTCGCCGGCGACTGCCGGGTAGTCAGGGTGGGTAGCGGCGAACTCGTGCAATTGGCCGAGGATAAACTGCGGGGGAAGGATGTATCCCCAGAAAAGATAAGGGACATCATCTCACCCATAGTCATGGAGACAGAGCTGGACACCGTGGTGCTGGCCTGCACCCACTTTCCGCTGCTATTGCCGGAGCTCATCCATGCGGCACCCCGTCCATTGCACTGGATTGATTCCGGTGAAGCCATTGCCCGAAGGGTACAGTCATTGCTGGACGCAGACCATCGAACGACAGCAATCGTTCCGAGGGACACGGCCTTTGCCTGCTGGCTGACCGCCGAAGACCCCGATATCGACCGGCTCAGGCTCAGCCTTCTCGGGATGGGCGCAGGAAAACTGCATCTATTGGGCGAAGTTTAAACCGCAAGTCACCACCGATAATAATTGCCGGCACGTCAAAGGACATCGCAGGCCCGGTAGCAGACCCCGCATTCTAAACAGCCCCGAATGACAGGTGAGCACAGCGTCATATTTCGTGGTTGCAAGAGACACCTACTCACTGGGGGTGAAACTGCTTTGCCCTAAAGCTTCAGCGTGCCGGGGCACTCTTTTTCTCAGCAATCAGGCGTGAGAAATACAAATCAGCCGAAACAATGACCTTTCCTGAACCGAATCTGCGGCACAGATGTGCAGGCTGGTTCATTTCCACCGGCAGTCCCGCCGCGCTGTTGGCCCCGCTGGCAGATGCTCTAACAGTAAAAGTAACCCATCAAAATCAGGGGACATCCACTTTTATGGAATAGACTGCCCGATCGCGCCCGGCACCTATCCCGGACAGGCAAACATGGACGGGTTGGTCTTAGCTGCCGTTAAAATCCGGCGATCAACCGTTATACTTGGCAACCATTACCGACCCGTGCGCTGCCCACTGCGCGGGGTCTTCTCTCTTTTGGGCCAATAACAGCAAAGGCAAAATGCGCACACAACAGGAATTCCGGTGCTGAACCCGCTCTTCGATATCGCGCCCCTGCAGGATCTTCTGGACGAAGGCCCACAGGTCATCACCGCCAACCTTCGCCTGTCCCGGAACATCAACGACGCCTGGTCGCGACACCAGGCAGCCAGGGGCGCCAGCAGGTGGGCAGCGCCCGCCATTATGCCCCTGGAAAGCTGGCTTCAATCCTGCTGGCTGACCCTGGTGGACGCCGCCTATCCCCCTGCCCTGGCCGGTGCCGTCGCCTCGCATGCCCAGGAGTTGCTGGCGTGGGAACAGGTGATTGACGGCGATACGGCGCTAAACCCCGAGATCAACCCCGCGAACTATGTCCAACTGGCCCACGGAGGCTGGCGCCTGATTCGACAATGGCAACTAGATGTCAGCAGACTCAAGGGACATGAACACCCCGGAGCCAGACTCCTGGCCCGTTGGGGGCAGGCGGTGGAGGCGACCCTGGCGGAACGATCGCTCATCAGTTCAGACCAGCGAAACGAGATTGTCATGGACGGCTTTCGGGAGGGGGCGCTGCCAGCGGTTCCGCGCCTGGTTACGGTTGGTTTCCAGACCTTACCGCCCCTCATAAAAGAGTTGATGTCCCTCGCTGCCACGGATATCACGCCCTATAACCCTGCGCCCACTCAAAGCCGGTGTCAGCTGTTCGGTGCCGACCATTTCAACGCCGAACTGGCGGCAGCGGCGGTGTGGGCCAAATCCACCGCCGAGCATAATCCCGAGGCGCGGATCGGCATTGTCATTCCCTCACTCACCAGCGAACGGGCAAGGGTGGAACGGATTTTTCGCAACCACTTCGACCCGGCCTGGCCCCTGCCCGATCGCAGCTACAGTCCCCCGCCGTTCAATATCTCCGCGGGGACACCACTCTCGGAGGCGCCCGTTGTCGCCTCGGCATTGGCCCTGTTGCATCTTCTTTGCAACCGGACTTCGGTTCATCAGCTGTGCAATCTGCTGCACAGCGTCCACTGGGGAGACTGCGACAGCGAAGGGGCCACGCGCAGCGCGTGCCAGGCGAAATTGCTGGATACCGGCCTGCACCATGTTCCCACAGCCCGTCTGCGCCAGTTGTTCCAGGACATCGCAATCGACCCGAAAACGGGCGACAACACCAATCAGGTCAGCCAGCGCCTGGCGGATCTTGCCACGCTTCAAAGGCGCTGGCTGCGGGTGCAATCATTTGCCGCCTGGCGAGACGCTTTCGAACAATCCCTGGACACCCTGGGCTGGCCGGGCAGTCGCTCCCCCGACAGTCTGGAGTACCAGCAGATGGAACACTGGGGAGCACTGCTCGATTCCTTTGCCCAGCTGGACCGGATTGCCCCGCCCGCCGATTTGGAGGTCGCCCTCCACCGTCTCTCGGGCCTGGCAAGCGATACCGTGTTTCATGCCGAGTCGCCGGATACGCAGGTGCAAATACTCGGTACCCTGGAGGCCACCGGGCTTCGCTTTGACTATCTGTGGGTTATGTCACTGGATGACCGCCACTGGCCGGAGCCCACGGCCCCCCACCCATTGCTGCCCATCGCTTTACAGCGCCAGCTGGGCATGCCGAGGGCATGCCCGGAAAGGGAGCTGGCCCTGGCCCAGGAAAGGTTCGATCTTTTTAAGAGTAGTGCCCCGGCAGTGGTATTCAGTTATGCCCGCCATGAGGGAGATATCGCGATCCAACCCTCGGTGCTGGTGGCAGGGCTGCCTGGCTCAGATATCGACCCCGCCGAAACCCACCCCTGGTGGTCGCCCATACACGCAAGCCGGAAACTGGATATGGTTCGGGACGACCGGGGACCGGCGTTTGTTTCCCGCGATGGCCGACTACCCGGGGGCAGCCGCTTCATCGCCGATCAGGCCCAGAGTCCGTTCAACGCCTTCGCCACCTGGCGGCTCGACGCCAGACCGCTGCCCGAACCCGGCACCGGCCTGTCGCCCATGCTTCGGGGCATTCTGGTTCACGGATGTCTGGAACGATTCTGGCGCCAAACCGGCAGTTCCCGGGCACTGGAGGCACTGGAAGAAACCGACCTCCGGGTGCGGTTGCGAGGGGCGATCGACGAAGAGGTGACTGACTTTTTTCGCCATCAACATGGCGCCATCACCCGCGACGACCTGGGCTCCCGGCTTATCGCGCTGGAACAGGAGCGGCTCCTTGACTTGCTCAGCGCCTGGCTGTCGGTGGAGCGGGAGCGACCGCCCTTTACTGTGGAGTCTCTGGAGGTCAACGCCGCCGTGGAACTGGCCGGTCTCACGGTGCGACTTCGCCTTGACCGGATCGACCGCCTCGAAGACGGCCACCTGGCGATCATCGACTACAAAACGGGCCAGACGACCATCAGCAACATTGCCGGGGAACGGCTTATCGAGCCCCAATTACCGCTCTATGCCCTTACCCAGGAAACCCCGCCAACACTGGTTACCTATGCCCTAGTCAATCCCCGCAGGCTGGGTTTTGACGGTGTTGCCGACAACGACACGCGGATTGCCGGGTGCAAGAGCCTTATCCAGCGGGAATTACCGGAAACCTGGCCCGACACCCTCGATCGTTGGCGCCAATCCCTGGAGGCACTGGTAAACGAATTATCCGGGGGTGAGGCGGTGGTCTGCTTTTACAGCCGTCAGGCACTCGATTACGGGGGCCATCTGGAACCCCTCAACCGCTGGCCGGAGAGGGAAAGAATTTTGCAATACCTCAATGAAGGGGTACCGGGCCCATGACTATCGCCGATCAGGCTGTCCGGGAACAGGCACTGGACATTCGCCACTCCTGCGCCGTGAGCGCGCCCGCCGGTTCCGGAAAGACCGGCCTGCTCATTCGTCGTATTCTTCGATTACTGGCCCAATGCGACCAGCCGGAACAGGTGCTGGCAATCACTTTCACCCGCAAGGCAGCGGCCGAAATGCAGGAGCGCATTCTCGACGCCCTTAAACTGGCCGGCGCCGACACGCCACCTGACGACGACTATCAACGGGACATATGGTCGGATGCCCGACGGGTGCTCGATCAGGACCGCGCCAAAGGCTGGCATTTGACCGCCAGTCCGTCACGGCTGCGGATCATGACCATCGACAGTCTGTGCCGCAATCTCGCCCGCCAGCTGGCCCTGGAAACCGCCCTGGGTGATGTTCCCGAACCCGACGAACAGCCCGAATTGCTTTACCGGGACAGCATTCGCGATTTCCTCCGTCATCTGGAGGAGCCGGGCCCTCTGGGGGAGGCCCTGGCGACATTGCTCAGGCATCTGGATAACAATGTCGGGACACTGGAGACCCTCCTTGAGGGTATGCTCGCCCGTCGAGAGCAATGGCTGACGCCTCTGCTCGACAGTCAACAGGCCCGCCAGGTTCTGGAACAGAGCCTGGCCAGCACCGTGGCAGAAACCCTCGAGGCTGTGCGGGACGCGCTCGCGGATCGGGCCAGCGATCTGGCCCTGCTCGCCGACTACGCGGGCGGCAACCTGACAAAGGCGCACAGTGATTCGGCGGTGCGTCACCTCACGGGTATGACCGAATTGCCCGGCACCAAGGCGACGGAATCCAACCTTGCTAACTGGCAGGCCCTGTCTGACCTGTTGCTCACCAAGCGTCATGACTGGCGCAGCCCCAAGGGGATCAGCAAGCGGGAAGGGTTCCCCACCGCCAAAGACGCCACGGATCCTGACAACGCCGCGCTTCGCAAGACGCAGCTCACCGAGTTGATTGACCACTGCGCCAACCTGCCGGGCCTGCTGGAACTTCTCATCGATTTGCGTCACCTGCCCGCCCTGGCCTACAGCGATGGCCAATGGCACCTGCTTGAAGCGCTGACCCAGGTCCTGCCGCGCCTGGCCGCCGAACTGTCCGTACTGTTCAAGATCCGCAATAGCTGTGATTTTACCGCCATCACACTGGCGGCGCTGGATGCTCTGGGTAGCAGCGATGCGCCCGGTGATCTGAGCCTCAAGCTCGATTACCGCATTCACCACATCCTGGTGGACGAATTTCAGGATACCTCGGCGATTCAGTTCAACCTGCTGAAAAAACTCACCGCCGGCTGGCAGGCGGATGACGGTCGAACCCTGTTTATTGTCGGTGACGGCATGCAGTCCCTGTACGGCTTTCGCAATGCCAACGTGGGGATATTCCTGGAAGCGCGCCGGTTACCGGTCGGGGCAATCCCCCTGTCGCCCCTGGACCTGGCGGTCAACTTTCGCTCCGACCGTCAAATCGTGGACTGGGTAAACCGTGTTTTTCAACGGGTCTTCCCTGACCGAGAAGACATCGCCCGCGGCGCCGTAACCTACGCCCCCGCCATCGCCGCCCGCGACAATCTGCGGGCTCCCGCCGTGACCCTCGAGTGTTTCGAGCAGGAGTGCACACAAAGCGACGAGGCCCGCCGGGTCATCGCGCTGATTCGCGACGCCCGCGACGCCGATCCCGAAGGCTCCATTGCCATTCTCACCCGGGCACGCAGCCATCTGCGGGAAATTATTCCCGCTCTCCAGGCCCATGGTATCGACTGGCAGGCCACGGACATGGCACCACTGTCTACCCGTATGCCGGTGATCGACTTGCACTCCCTGACCCGTGCCCTGCTGAACCCCGGCGACCGCATCGCCTGGCTATCCATTCTGCGGGCGCCATGGTGTGGCTTGACACTGCCGGACCTGCATCACCTCGCGACGGCCAACGACGATGATGCAATGGTGCAGACGGCGTTTCCCTGGCTGCCGGGACAGGTATTTTCAGCCAAAATCCGGGCGGGTATGAGCCAGGATGGCCGTCAACGCCTCGAGCGAGTGGGCGGCTTGCTTGCCGCCGCCTGGAAAAACCGTCAACGCAAGCCGTTACGTCAGGCCGTCGAAGGTCTCTGGCTGGCGCTCGGCGGCCCCGCCACCCTGCGCGACAGCAACGACATGGCCCATTGCGAGCAGTACCTCGAGCTGCTTGAAAAACACAGTCGCGGCGCCGGCCTCAAGGACATGACACGCTTCACTCAAGCCGTAGAGAAGCTCTACGCGGCACCCTTAATGGGACTGAAACAGCCGGTGCAGATCATGACCATCCACAAGGCAAAAGGGCTGGAATTCGATACTGTTATTCTGCCCGGCCTGCATCACGGCGGAGGCCGAGCAAACAACTCCCTGTTGTACTGGCGGGAACGCATCAATGCCGCCGGCACCCCCGAACTCCTCATCGCGCCACCGCTGGCGCCTTCGGACACCGACAGCGACAACGCCAGCCGCCTGGTTTCCCATCTGAAATACGAAGACAAGCTGAAGTCGCGACTGGAAGATGCGAGAGTTCTGTATGTGGCCTGCACGCGGGCCATTAAACGACTCCACCTGTTGTACCGGGAGCCGGCCAAAGCCCCTGCCAGCGGCAGCCTGTTGAATTGCCTGTGGCCCATCCTGTCAGAGGGAGGCTTGAATCCGGACGCCCATCACCGCCCCCGCCCATCATCGGAAAACCCGGATACAGGGGACAGCGACACATTGCGGCATCTGTTGCGGCTCAGCGACCACTGGCGACACCCGTACCTCGAAGTCGGACGGCTGCCCACCCAGGCGCCCGTGTCGACAACGACGGCAACGTCAACGGAAAGTGATGGAGACCGGACGGCGCGTCACACAGGTACCGTTCTGCACCGGACCCTGAGCCGGATCGTCCTGGAGGGCGTCACCGCATGGGATGCCAATCGGCTAGAGCGCCAGCGCAGGGCCTGGGACATTCAGCTGCGCCACCTCGGCCTCGATGAAACCGCAGCGGCCCTGGTCGTCCTCGAGCAAGCGGTGAGCAACATGCTGCGCGACGACACCGGCCGATGGCTGCTCGACAACCGGCACGAGGAAAGCGCCTGCGAGTTGGCATTGGGCCACGGTATCGACGCAGCGCCCGAGCTGTCCGTCATTGATCGGACCTTTGTTGATCACGGTGTTCGCTGGATCATCGACTACAAAACGGCGATGCCCCATCCCGGCCAACCACTCGGGGATTTCCTGGACCGGGAAACCGCCCGCTACCGTGAACAACTCGACCGTTACTCCCGGCTGTTCGCCAATGAAAACCGGGAAGTCAGAACCGCCCTGTATTTCCCACTGGTTCCAACACTGCATCGGCTATGAAAACGGAATCCCGCCGCCGCGCTGTCGGCGGCCCGGTAAATTTTCCCAATCGCCCGGATTGGCTCGATTTCCCCATTTTGTCATAGAGTTACAGTAGAATAGCCACTTTGCCCCGAAAAGGGGCTGGCCGCTATGGGCCGCCGACATTGCATTAAAGGTACAAGAGATGATTCAACACCTGTTGGAAAACCTGAATATCGAATCCCAGGAGACCCTCATCACGCCCCAGGCGTTGAAAGAGGAAATCCCCATGACTGATCGGGCCGCGGAAACGGTCTACAACGGCCGCCAGGCTGTACAAAATATTCTCGATGGCAAGGACCACCGTATTTTTGTCGTCGTGGGCCCCTGTTCCATACACGATGTTGACGCCGCCAGGGATTACGCCCGACGGCTGAAGAAACTGGCCGATGATGTCAGTGACACCCTGCTGATCATTATGCG
Source organism: Porticoccaceae bacterium (assembly GCA_002702725.1). Classification (GTDB taxonomy): domain Bacteria; phylum Pseudomonadota; class Gammaproteobacteria; order Pseudomonadales; family Porticoccaceae; genus NAT127. Next base: position 2,346 of record PABE01000138.1, on the reverse strand, counting down.
GGTGTACTTTGAAAAACCCCGCACCACCACGGGGTGGAAAGGCCTGATCAACGATCCCTACATGAACGACTCGTTCAAAATTCAGGAAGGACTGCACATCGGTCGCAACCTGTTGATGGAAATCAGCGAGATGGGGCTGCCTACCGCAACAGAGGCGCTGGATCCAATTTCGCCCCAGTACCTTCAGGATCTGATCGTCTGGTCCGCCATCGGTGCCCGTACCACCGAATCACAGACCCACCGGGAAATGGCCAGCGGTCTCTCCTCCGCCGTGGGTTTCAAAAACGGCACTGACGGCAGCCTTACGGTGGCCATAAACGCCCTTCAATCCGTAGCCAAACCCCACCGTTTCCTGGGTATCAACTCCGAGGGCAAGGTCTCCATCATCACCACCCGCGGCAACCCCTACTCCCACGTTGTGCTGCGGGGCGGCGATGGCAAGCCCAATTACGACTCGGTGAGCGTCTCCCTGTGTGAGCAGGAGCTCAGCAAAGTCGGTATCACGCCCCGAATCATGGTCGACTGCAGCCATGCGAACTCGAACAAAAACCACGAATTACAACCGCTGGTACTGGAAAACATCGGCAACCAGATTGCCGAAGGCAACCGGTCCATCTGTGGCGTCATGGTCGAGAGTAATATCCACGCGGGCAACCAGAAAATCCCTCCCAACCTGGTGGATCTCCAGTACGGCGTTTCCGTTACCGATGCCTGTATCGACTGGGAGACCACCGAGTCCGCACTGCACGAAATGCGCGACAGGATCCGTGAGGCCCTGCCAAAGCGCATTGCCTGACAGCAACGAGACCCTGATAAAAAACCCGCCTTTTGGCGGGCTTTTTATTCCGAGAGCAGGCAAGGCCTAGCCCGACTGCGCCAGGGATTTCGCCTCTTCCAGGTCCAATAGAGAACGGAAACGACGCACCTTGCGGACATAATTCTCGGTTTCCGGGTAAGGCGGGATGGCGTTGCCGTATTTTTGCACGGCCCCCTCGCCGGCATTATAGGCCGCCAGCACCAGCGAAAGGTCATCGTTGAAAAGTTTCATCAATAAACTCAGGTATTGCGCTCCCCCGCGAATATTTTCCTCCGGATCAAAGGGGTTTTCGATGCCAAAGCGCTTTGCGGTGTCCGGCATCAACTGCATAAGGCCCATGGCACCGGTTCTGGAAACCGCATAGGTGTCACAGGCCGACTCCACGGCGATGACAGCCTGTATCAATGGTGCGGGCAGGTTGTATCGATCGGCGGCGGCTTCGACAAAGCCGGCGTAGGGTACGAGACGACGCTGGATGATGGCCAGCCCCAGCGAGCGGGAGGGATCACTCCATGCCTTGGGATTCACCTCGATCGCAACATAGCCGGGCACACGGGGGATATCAGTGAAGGTGACGCGACCATTGTCATCGACATGTTTATAGACGATTTCTCCCTGGGCACCGGTAGCCACAAACAGAAGAAGCATGATGCCAAACCGGCACCACGCTATGCCTCTGTACCCACCGGACAGTTTCCCCACGGGTTCCCCTCTTTGCCGCTGTTCAGGGGTTATACCAACTTTTGACCCGGTCGCCAACGAATCCGGGCCAGGCGGTCGTTGTGACCGCTCAAACTGGAAAGATAGCCCCGGGTCCGGGTGTTACATGTATGCGTTGGATGTGTCGGTATGGTCCGTCATGTCCCGCACGCCAGAGAGCTCGGGAATGCGCTCGATGAGTGTTTTCTCAACACCTTGCTTGAGGGTAACGTCGACCATGCCACAGCCCTGGCAGCCGCCGCCAAACTGGAGAATCGCAACACCATCGGCGGTAACCTCGACAAGCGACACATTGCCCCCATGGGCTGCGAGCCCGGGATTGACCTCGGAATGCAGTACGTAGTTGATTTTATCTTCAACGGGGCTGTCGTCGCTGACCTTTGGTACCCTGGAGTTGGGTGCCCGAATCGTCAGCTGGCCGCCGAACCGGTTGTCGGCGTAATCGACCTTGGCATCTTCCAGGAAACGCAGGCTGCGGTGTTCAATGTGTGCCTTGAAGCCCGCCAGTTCAATGATCTGATCGTCCTCTTTCTCGTCGCCCGGGCGACAATAGGAAATGCAGGTCTCCGCCTTCGGGGTTCCGGGGTCGGAGACGAAAATGCGGATACCAATACCTTCGCAATTTTGCTTATCCAGCAACTCGCCCAGGTACTTTTGTGCGCTCTCGGTAATTTCGATGGATGACAGAATCGCTTCTTCCGACATAAGAGGTTATATCCGACTAATTTAGTCATGTATTCTAGCAGCACGTCTGTGACGCCACAACCGCGTAACCTTAATGGCAAAGCCCCGCCGCCACAAGCCGGACA
>PABE01000137.1 GCA_002702725.1 Porticoccaceae bacterium | reverse complement strand
CGGCGGCTCAACCCGCATCCCGGCCTGCTACAACGGCGTGTTCGGCTTCCAGCCAAGCGCCGGTCGCATTCCCATGCGCACGCCGCGCACAGTCCATATGGCCTCAGCAGGTCCGATGACCCTGTATGTGGAGGATGCGGCGACGATCATTCAGGTACTTTCGGGCAAGGATCCAAGGGACCCCAGTGCCATTGAGGCCGAAGCACCGAATTTTCTCGGCGCGTTGGACAAGGGTATCCAGGGCTGTCGCATTGCCTGGAGCCGGGATTGGGGCGTCGTCCCGGATATCGAACCCCGCGTTACCGCGGCGGTGGAAAAAGCGGCACAGCTCTTCACGGAAGCAGGTGCCATTGTAGAGGCCCCGGATATCCGCTTCCCCGACGAGCAGGCCTGGCAAGTCTTCCTGACCCTTAACGAAACATCCTATCGCCGGGGTGGCCGGCTACTGGATTTCACGCCCGAACAACAGGCACAGCTGACGCCGCCGACAAAACAGATGCTCGAGCTGGTCAAATCACGTCCCGCGATTTCCACCGAACAATGGCACGACGCGCTCAAAAATCGTGCCGAGGTAATGCGCTGGATGTCGGGTTTATTCGCCGATCACGACCTGATCTGCACGCCTACCCTGGGTATTGTCGCCCCTGAAATACCCGAGGCTCCCTGGGCGCAACCTTATCCGGACAAGTATTACGAGAACCACATAAGCACCTGTTACACCTACATGGTCAATGTACTGGGACTGCCGGCAGCATCCGTGCCCTGCGGCTTTATCGACGGCCTGCCCATTGGCTTGCAGATCATCGGCCCCCGCTTCGCCGATACCCGGGTATTTCGCGCCGCACAGGCGTTTGCCGGACTGCAACCCTGGATGGCAAAGCATCCCGCATTGGCGCTGTAGCGCAGTCTTGCGAGTGCCGCCACACGGATACCCCTGTGGCGGCAACATTTTTTTCCACAGTGTATTGTGCTTTGGCCAAATCCTGCGTAACGTAGGCGCAGATGGTTGTGTTTTCAGGGACACAGCTCTATCGGTACCACGCCGAACACCATCGTGAGGAGGCCTTCATGACTACCTCTACCCGCGATCACGAAAGCCACAATGTGATCGACTTCTTCACCGGAAAGCCCTTTTCCGAACGTCTCAGTCGTCGCTTTATTCGTCTGGCACCGGAGCTCGACGGTCTGGAAATGCTCTATTCCAATGATGCCCACCCGGACCGCTACTTCACACTTAAAATCCTGTGCTGGGCGTTGCGGGCCGACGGCGACGTGGTCGGTCTTGTTCCCTGGTTGAACGATATCACCGCCTGCCCGGACCTGCAGGATCCCCTCCACGGCCGCTGGGAAGGCTATTATGACCCGGGCATTGACGAGGTATTCTATGAGGCACCCATACACAAGGTGCTGGAGCTGGAAGCGGCCGCAGAGTATTACGAGTTCGACTGGGAGAACGACGACGATATCATGCAGGAGGTGCCGGATACCATCGGCACCCACGCGGTATTGTCCGGCGATGGTTTCAAGACACTGACCCTGAAAGAGGTCATCAGCTGGCGCCTGCACGCCAGCGGTGAACTCAGCGGGATGCTGATCGATGAGGAAAAGGTCATCGATACGCCAGTGCTGCCCGGCGACAAATGCCTGTTCCCGTCCCGGGAGCACAGCGATTTCCGCTATTACTTCCAGCACAACATCGCCAATCGCATCAAGGCCCGGGATCCGGAGGCCATGGCGGCGATTTCCCTGCTCGTGGAACCCTAATGGGCTCAACCCGGCACCTACTCCGGGCTTGACCCCTGCCTCAAGCGAGTGGCAAATTCAGCGACCTGCCTGGCCGCCGCGTCAATCAATTCCCCCTGTGTACGTCCGCTCGATTTACGGGTTTTGAAATCGTGATCTCCCTCCTCCAGCCACCGCAATGAAACCGCACCGGACCAATCGGTATCGCGAATGGCGTCAGGCTTTCCGAATGGATCCCGGGTACCCTGCAAAATCAGGGTCGGCGTCAGGAGCGCGGCAAAGTGTCCGGTGCGCATTTTTTCCGGCTTGCCGGGGGGATGAAAGGGGAACCCGAAACAGCAAAGGCCATCGGCACCCAGCTCGTCAGCAACCAGACTGGCCATCCGGCCACCCATTGATTTTCCCCCGATCAGCAGGGGCAGACCTGCGGGTCGCACATCGTCGCTGACCTGCCGAAAAACCTCCCGCCAGCAATCGAGGAGCCTCTTCTGGGGATTCGGTGGTTTTTTCCCACCGCCGTTCCGGCGCTCGGCCATGTAAGGAAACTCAAAGCGGATGACATGGATACCGTTTCCCTGCAGCGCATCCGCCAGGGCGTTCATATAATCGCTATCCATGGGTGCCCCCGCGCCGTGGGCCAAAATCAGAATCGCATTCCCCCGTTCAGGACGGTTTTCCAGCAGCGCTGTCATGGCTCCGCCCGCCACCGCCGCAACTGCTGGCGGGTCACCAGATTGCAGCTTTCGAGTTCCGGATCAAACAGCACCAGCACCTCACCGCGATTAATCTGGGCCCGCACCTGACGGATTTTGGTGGCGAGGGGCACATCCTGCAGACCATATTCCGTGCCCTCCCGAAGCACGTAATCCTCGATCACGGCATCGAGTAACTCGTCGCTCAGGCGGTCGGCGGGTATTTCAATCATCGCTTCCCGCACTGTCCCGGGGTTTTACGAAGCGCAGGGTCATCCGGTCGCTCTCGCCAATGGCCAGATAGCGATCTTTATCCTCATCCCCCAGCCGCAGCGTCGGTGGCAGGGTCCAGACTCCCGCCGGATGATCGGCGCTGTCCTCCGGGTTGGCGTTGATGTCAGTGCGCGCATCGAGAACAAAACCGGCGCGGGTCGCCAGGTCGACAACCGCCTGTTCATCCATATAGCCGCTGTTCAACATCGTCTCCCGGTCGACGCCGGGTTTCGAGCGATGCTCGACAACGCCCAGGACGCCGCCGGGCTTGAGGGCTTTATAAAACAAATCAAAGGCCGCCTGTTCGGCATCGTTGCGAAGCCAGTTGTGCACATTGCGGAACGTCAGCACGCGATCGGCGCTACCCGGCGGCACCCCGAGAACACCATTGGCGGGATCAAAGACCACCAGCTCGACATCGGCGAACTGCGCCTCATCCGAAAGCCGGCCCTTGAACGCCTCGAGGGATTTCAGAAAATAGGGGTGCTCTGCGGTCGGGCTGAAATGCGCGGCGTATAAATGCCCCTCGGCAGCCAGATAGGGCGCGAGGATTTCGGTATACCAACCGCCACCCGGCCAGATCTCAACCACGGCCATATCCGGTTCGACCTGAAAGAAAGACAGGGTTTCATAGGGGTGGCGCGCGCCGTCCCGCGCTGCAAAAGCCGGTGTCCGGCCGGGGCTGTCAATAGCGGTCTTGAGCGGATCGGCCACCGATGTGGTTCCGAACAGAATCAACATGATGCCAAATGCGGCAGTCAGGCGGTTTATGGGGGATATGAATAACGACGTAAAGGTGGACATGGGCAATTCCTCACTGTTGTCGGCGTTTATTGTGGTTCATAATGCCACACTCTGAAGACAGTCTTAACCGATAATCACCCTATGAATACACACCTCGTCATAACGCTGATTGCCAATGACCGTCCCGGTATCGTGGAGCAAGTGGCACAGGTCATCAGTGAACATGAAGGCAACTGGCTCGAATCATCCCTGTCACGGCTGGGGGGCAAATTCGCCGGTATTTTACTGGTTGCGGTGGAAAACGACCGGGAAGAGCCGTTGCGGCAGGCCCTGTCAGGGTTACAGGCACAGGACATTCGCGCGGTCGTGGAGCAGGCCGGCGACTCGACCACCAGCGAGGGGCAACACCTGCTGCTGTCAGTGGTAGGCAACGATCGACGCGGTATCGTGGGCGAAATCAGCCGGGTACTGGCGAGCCGGGACGTCAATGTCGATGAGCTCTATACCAGTACCGAAAATGCGCCCATGAGCGGTGATGTGCTTTTTCGCGTTACCGCCGACATCGTCCTGCCCCCGGCGCTCAATGAGGACTCGCTGCGGATCGCGCTGGAGGAATTATCGGACGACCTGATGGTAGAGCTGGATGAACCCGGGGACGAATAGGTTTTTCCGCCCATCCTCCACCACGAAACTGACAACGCACCGCAATGACCCAAACCGATCGCCCGGAATACCTGCAACGGAAACGCTTTTTTGACAGCCTGATAACGGTCTACGGCCGTAAGCCGGTGCTGGAACTGCTGCAGGACGACAGTCTATCCGTCTACCGGCTGCACCTGGCGGACAGCAATCAACGCAACGGCATCATCAAGGACATCGAAGCCCTGGCCAGGGGCCGGGGAATCGACATTCATCACCACAGCCGGGATGCACTGGCCCGAATCTCTCGCAATAAATCACAGGACCAGGGCGTCGCCGCAGACGTCGCCTGCCCCAATTACCGCCAGCTCGATGATTTTCTGGGCACGAAACGGCCCTTTCAGCTGCTTGCCCTCGATCGTGTCACCAACCCCCAAAACCTGGGTATGGTGATCCGCTCTGTGGGCGCCAGTCCCATGGACGGTCTGTTGCTGCCCGGCAAGGGCGGCGCCCCACTCTCCCCTCTGGCCATCAAGGCCAGCGCCGGCACCGTGTTCAAGTGCCCGATCCTGCGCTGCGAAACCCTGGAAGCGGGCCTGAAAANNTGTCTTTCCGATGGCGCGGANATTGCCATCCTCGCCGCCGACGGTGAACAAACCCTGGCGGAGTACGAGCCTAAAGGAAGCGTCGTCTATGTGCTGGGAAACGAGACCGACGGTGTGTCTACAACGATCGGCAATCTGGCCAATCGCCGTCTGCGCATCCCCATGGGCAACGGCGTCGAATCCCTCAACGTCGCCATTACCGCGGCGCTGATTGCATTTCGCGACGTTGTTGCCAGAGGCCGCTAAACGCCATATTGGCAAGGGTCACCAGTGTCGTTAGAACGCCAAGGGCAACCAGACTGGGCATCAGCCCGAAATGATCAATGGCATAACCCGTCGCCCAGGCCCCGATGGGCGCACCGCCGAACAGGCATAATTGATAAACCGAAACCACCCGGGAGCGCATCTCCGGCGGCGCCTCCTCATGGGTCATGGCACGGCCGAGTGTCGTCGACACCCCGGACATCATGCCCCACAGGACGAGCAGCGGAAACAGCAACCAAAGGGGCAGCTGAAACGCCGCCAGGGCGATCAACAGTCCACGCAGAAAAAGGCTGATCAACATCAACCTACCCGGGTGTCGAAGGGATTTCACCCAGCGGATAAAAATAACGTTGGCACACAGGATACCGGCGACAAAGCACAACTGCATGATCGCAAAAAAGCCCGCATCCTGGTTGTACACCTCCCTGGCCAGCACCGGCATGGCAACGAAATAAGCGCCAATACCGAGAAACCCGGTGGCCGCGACAAGGCTCATCAGTGGCAGTAATCGCTTGTGCCGGAACACCGTGCCAACGCCTTCCAATACACCCGCCAGGCGCACCGGCTTTCGCTCTGTGACAATACCCTCGCCCTTGGGCTGACAACGACGGATCAGGATCGCCGCGCCGGCAAACAGGGCGAGCTGAAACCCGAGCAGCACCGGCAATCCAACACGATCCAGCTGGCCCGCAGCGGCGATACCCAGCGACTGGGCGCCGAACTGAATCAACGCGCTCTTGGCCACCGCCTGCTGCAGCGCCTGGCCGGTCAACTGGGGTAGCAGACTTTCCCTCGCCGGTTGGACGAAGGCCGTGGTCAGGCCATAGAGCACCGCATAAAGGAGCACATGCCAATAGACCAGCAGGCCAGACACCGCCATAGCCAGCAGCATGCCGATGGGCAACCCGTAAACCAGATACAGGCGACCGAGGTGAGTGCCGAGATGTCGGCTATCGGAGAAGGCACCGCCAATCAGAATGAACAACAGATTGGGCAGCATTACCGCCATCTGGGCGAGCCCCAATCGGTGCGGATCCTCGCCCAGGATCCCGACCACAATCCAGGGGAACAGGACATTCTGCAGCCCCATGGCCATGGAGCTGGCGCCCACCGCACCCAGGTAGTTGTGAAAACGACTGGAAGGCAGGCTTGCAGCACCGGACATCAGATTACTTGTCCAGCCACTTCTGCACCACTTTGAAAAGCACCACCACCAACAGTGCGGCGATCCCGAGCCCCAGTACCAGAAGAAAAGCGCCCAGGGTCGCCGACAGCACTGAGTCCGAAGGAACACCCCCCAACTTTACCGCCCCGACCACAAAGGCCAGCCCGGCGAGCAGGGTGGTCAGAAAAGCCCTCCGTTCGCGCCTACGACGCTTGATCACAAATAACCACTCGAAGCTGCATCAATACTCTGGAATCTCGCCGGTATCTATTAGGTGTCCAAACTGAGTTTCATCAAGAATTGGAACTTCTTGCTGTTTTGCCTTTTCGACCTTTGATGGGCCAGGATTAGGCCCAATAACTAGAAATCTTAGACTTTTTGTCACAGACCTAGATATCTCCAGACCAGCCGAAACAGCGATACGTTCCATACGTTGCTTTTCAGAAACAGAAAATCCCGTAAAACAAATTTTAATATCCCCTTTCCGAGACTTACTGTTTTTACTTGGAAACCTTTTGTAAAATTCGCTCCATGCCTCCTTATCAGACATTTGCTGTATCTTTTCTAGTGGCAAGTCAGTTTTTGATAGTAGAATTCTGGTGATCTTCTCTTCCGGCATTAGACATTCCCTATCGAAATGAGTTAAAACTACTAAACCTCAAGTAGCTTTAAAAGTTCATCTTCCGTCAGAATCCGTATACCTAGTTTTTTAGCCTTCGCCAGTTTACTACCCGGATTAGCTCCGACCAGCACAACATCCGTCTTGGATGAGACAGAATCAGTCACCTTTACACCGGCCTCGACTAGATAACTTTTTACTTGATCTCTACTGAAAGCTTCGAGGGTCCCGGTAACAACCCAAGTTTGACCTTCGAGGCTGGACTTAGGGGAGTCAACATCCGGCTTGTGTGAACTCCAGTGCATGCCAAAGTCTCTCAATTGCCGCTCAACCCCTATTGCGTTATCGAAATTCTCGCTATTCATGAAAAAATCGATGACTTCTCGAGTGACTTTTTCTGGCAAGCTCAGTCCATCGAGAAACTGAAAATCTTTCTTAAACAACTCATCCAATGAACCAACTTGCGCAATTTTCTTTGCGATGCCTTTCGTAACACCAGGAATAGCCAACTTCGTCAAGTACTCATCTATTGTAGCGATCTGTGCGAGACTAGGATCTAGCTTCCCCGTTTCAACAAGATCGACTTCCTCGATGAGCTCATCGACTACTTTCGAATTATGGGAATCCCTGAAAAAATTGCTAATCTCTCGCGATACCACCATCCCAATATCTGGTAGAAATTCCAGCACTTCTGGATATGCGATACGAATTCGACTCAACTTACCTAATCCTTGAGCTAAATTTCTAGCCGTTTCCCGTCCGACCTCAGGAATACCGAGCGCATAGAGAAATTTATCGAGCGTAATCGTCCTGCTTGAGTTAATTGATTCAACTGCATTCTGCGAGCTTTTATCAGCAAAACCTTCTAGCGACAAGAAGTCACTTTTCGTCAAATTGAAAATCGCCACCGGACCATCTACTAGGTTTCTATGAACCAATTGTTCAATAACCTTCTCACCTAGGCCAACAATATCAAAAGCTTCTCTTGAAACAAAATGAGTCAGAGAAGCTATCAACTGAGCAGAGCATACCAGTCGGCCCACACATCGATAACCAACTCCTTCAGTCTCAATTAGTTTTCCTTTCACCAACTTTCTTACTATTATTCTTTTGACATCGGACCCGCACACCGGACAGTGCTCAGGAAAGACGATTCTTTCGCCCCGCTTATCGTCTGACGGCACGACCCGAACAATCTGGGGAATCACGTCCCCGGCGCGCCGGACAATCACACCGTCACCGAGACGCAGGCCCAGCCGGTCGATCTCGTCCCGGTTGTGCAGGGTGGCATTGCTCACCGTTACCCCGCCGACAAAAACCGGCTCCAGCCGCGCCACCGGCGTCACTGCACCGGTGCGACCAACCTGAAACTCGACGTCCAGCAACCGGGTTGCGACCTCCTGGGCGGGGAACTTCCTGGCGATCGCCCAGCGGGGCGCCCGGGCGACAAAGCCCAGTCGCTGCTGCAGGGAAAAACTGTTGACCTTGTAGACGATCCCGTCGATGTCATAGTCGAGGCCGTCGCGCCGGGCCTCAAGTCGCCGGTAATAGTCGAAGCACTGATCCAAACTGATCGCCACTTCGACCAGCGGATTGATCGGAAACCCCCACTCGCGAAGTTGCTCCAGAACCTGAAAATGGGTGTCCGGCATGGTCCACCCCTCACTGTAACCCGCGCCGTAGGCAAACAGGGCCAGGGGCCGGCTGGCGGTGATGCGGGAGTCAAGCTGCCGCAGGCTTCCGGCCGCCGCATTGCGGGGATTGACGAACAGCTTGTCGCCCCGGGACCGGGCGTCTTCATTGAGTCGCTCGAAACCGGATCGGGACAGGTATATTTCCCCGCGGACTTCCAGCACCGGGGGCGGCTGATCGGTATTAAGTCGGAGCGGCACAGCCCGAATGGTGCGCACATTGGCGGTAATATTTTCACCAGTGCGGCCATCGCCCCGCGTTGCCCCCTGGTCCAGAACACCGTCGCGATACAGCAAACTGATGGCGACGCCATCCAGCTTGGGCTCACAAACCAGCTCCAGATCCCCCTGCCACTGTAGTCGATCGCGGATACGGCGCTCGAAATCGTGCAGCTCGTCGTCGCTAAAGGCATTGTCCAGGGACAGCATTGGCTGTAAATGTTCGACCGGCTCGAACGCCGACAGGGGAGCAACACCTATGCGCTGGGTGGGCGAGTCTGCCAGCTGTAAATGGGGATAGCGGTCTTCGAGATCCTGAAGGTCGCGCAACAGCCTGTCGTATTCCTGATCGGTGATTTCAGGATCATCCAGTGCGTAATAGCGGTAATTGTGGTGATGGAGCTCCCGGGCCAGGCGCTCCATTTCTGCCCGGATCTCTGACTCTTGCCGCGACACAGGCCGACCCGCTAATTGGTAAGGGTGAAGGAACGCCGGGTATAGTCAATGATACGCTGGCGATAGTGCTCGATGGTTTGCTTGGTCATGGCACTGCGGGTTTCATCCTTGAGATCGCCGTTTAGCTTTTTTGCCATTCCTACCGCAACGGTAATCATCTTCTCGAAGGAATCCAGGGGCTTGTCCAGATCTTCAAGGGGCATGATGAAAGTGATTCCCGGTGTCGAGAATTCCTCCATGCTGTTGAGATCGAAGGTACCCGGTTTCACTGAATTCGCGACACTGAAATGGACCGGGCCCGAACCGTCCTTGTTGGCGTGATGGTGGAAAATTTTCATCGATCCGTAGCGGCATCCCTGGTCGAGAAGTTGCTCGAGCAGCGCCTCCCCGTCGAATTGTTCGCCCTTGCGGGCCATCAGATGAAGCACGAGGATGTCCTCGGGGGCTCCTCGACCACGGGCACCGCGATCAGTCATCGCACTCCTCTCTGCATCACTGACCTGGTGAGGGCTCGCAGGTGTTGCCTGCAGATTCTCGGAGGGACTAGTGGCCGCTGCCCTTATCTCGGTATCCGGATCGGGGCCGGCAGGCTCGGACGCCCGGCCAGGTGTGGGAGACACGTCCTCTGATCTGAGAGGAGCGACCGGCTCTTCTGCAGGTTGCGGCCTTTCAGGCTCTGTAATCCCGTGATCCTGATCGATAAAATCGTCATCCGCATACAGAGGTTCGTCGGGCTCTTCAGAGGTCAAGGGCCCGTGGTCGTCGAAAATATCGGGATCATGGTCAACCACCCGGTTGTTCTGCTGATCCCGAATAGCGCTGAAGGCGGATGTGAATTTATTGCGCGTGTAGTCACAATTGCGTTTGATTTTTTCACTGACTAGCTCAACGGCTTCAGGGTCCCTGACCCCAACCACCCGGGAAGGCCCATTGGGCAGCTCGCTGCCGTAGAGGTCCTGTTCGTCATTGAAAATGGCTTCCCGACTGCGCCGGGTGGCAACCTTGAGCTTGCCGCGACGGGATTTTCCGACACGCCTGACACCGTCGAGCAAAATGGCCAGAAGAACCAAAATACCCAAAATAATCAGAATTTCGCGGGTGCCAAATTCCATGCAATCCTCAGTCGGTATTTTCAGAGTCTGTTGGAACAGACCGCTCGTCAGTGGTTTCCTGGTGGCACGCCCGCTGGCTTAGGTCCGGAACAATCGATGGGGGACCGCGCTACCATTGCCTTTTATCCAAAAAAACCAATCGCTTATTTAAACATTGTGAATAATTTAATCAACCCTTAACCCGGGGTTCACGGTAATTGGATCGATCAGGCCTCGGCCAGTTCCGCGGCTTTATCGACATCCACCGTCACCAGACGGGAGACACCGGGTTCGTGCATCGTCACCCCCATCAACTGGTGCGCCATTTCCATGGCGATCTTGTTATGGGTGATGTAAATGAACTGCACCCGCTCGGACATCTCTTCAACCATCCGCGCATAGCGGGCGACATTGGCGTCGTCGAGGGGAGCATCAACTTCATCGAGCATACAGAACGGCGCCGGGTTGAGCCGAAAAATCGAGAACACCAGTGCGATGGCGGTGAGCGCCTTTTCGCCACCGGACAGGAGGTGAATAGTGGTGTTCTTCTTGCCCGGCGGCCTGGCCATTATGGTCACCCCGGTGTCGAGCAGGTCGTCGCCGGTCAGCTCCAGGTAGGCATGGCCGCCGCCAAAGACCTTGGGGAACAGCTCTTCGAGGGACTTGTTAATCTGATCGAATGTCTCCTTGAAACGGGTACGGGTCTCCCGGTCGATCTTGCGGATAGCGTTTTCGAGGGTCTCAAGCGCCTCGGTCAGCTCCTGATGCTGGGCATCAAGATAAGCCTTGCGCTCCGATTCGGTCTTGAATTCTTCGATAGCGGCCAGGTTGATGGCGCCCAGGCGTTGAATGCGGGCGGCAATGCGTTCCAGAGATTCCTCCCACTGGGCCGGGTCCGCGCCCTCACCCAGTTCCGCGAGCAATGCCGAAACGTCAAACCCCTGGTCGACAATCTGCTCGACAATGGTTTTGCACCGGGTGCGGATATCCTGCGTTTGCAGGCGGGTCTGCTCCAGCTCGGTCCGTTTGTCGAGCAGCTGGCTTTCCAGTTGAGCGCGCCGTTTTTCCCGGTCACGCATGGCGTGCTCAACCTCTTCCAGACGGCGGCGGGCATCCGCCATTTTTTGCTCCGCCACCAACCGCCGCTCGAGTTGCTCCTCCAATTGGGCGGCCAGCTCTTCGCTGGGGTCTTCGTCAATACTGACCGTGGCCTGCAATTGCTCGCGACGTTCCTGCAACCGGGCAACCTGCACTTCCAGCCGCCCGATACTTTCCCGAACTGACTCCAGCTGCGTGCTCAGAGACTGCTCACGAAGGGTTAATTCATGGACCTTGTCACGGGTATGCCGGGCACGCTGACGGGCCCCATCCAGCTGGTTACGGGTATGATCACGCTCGGTGAGCAGCACCTCCCGCTGCTGGGTATCCTGCTCCATGGCGTCCAGCGCCTGCTCGAGCAGCATGCGCGCTTCGGACAGACTCTCCTGTTCACTGCGCTGCTGCTGGCGGATGTCCGCCAACTCGTCATCGATACGGCTGTGTCTTTCGCGATGCTGCTCGATTTGCATCCGGCTGGCACTGACCTGCGAACGCAGCTCCGCATACTCCCGCTGCTGTTCGGCCATGGTGCGGCCCAGGGCTTCCCGCTGACGCTCATACTCGGTCAGGGACTGTTCCAGCCTGGCCTGTTCATCGGCAAGTTCGTCCGCCCGACCTAGCAGTATCGAGATCTGCTCAGACAGCTGCTCAAGCTCCTGTTTACGCCTCAGGACCCCCTCGGTGGCGTTTTTTCCCCGGGCAACCTTCACCCAGTTGCGGCCAAGCCATACGCCATCGCGGGTGACAACCGATTGTCCGGCGTTCAGTTCAGGCCGCAGCGCCAATGCCTGATCGAGGCTTTCGACGGCCAGAATACCCGCCAGCAGCGAACGGGCCCGGCCGTCCTGTACACAGTCCGCAAGCCACGGGTGTCCGGTCATCGTGGCATCATCGACGGCATTGATTACCCCATCGACGAGCGTCAATTCGCCCTTCGGCAGGCCGGCCAGGGATGAGGCGAGGGGGTCGATGGTATCCACACATACCGCCTGAAGATTGCCACCCAGCACCGCTTCCACCGCCACTTCCCAGCCCGGGGTAACGGACAGGGCTTCCGCCAGCCTCTGCGCCCCTTGCAGCTGATGACGGTCGAGCCACTGTTTTTCCTCGCCGGTATCCTCCAGCGCCGCCTGTTGCAATGCCTCCAGGGACGACTGTCGACCCTTGAGCGCCTGAAGCTGCTCGCGGACTTCGCCAAGGGCCTTGCCCGCCGACTGATAGGACTTGCGGGTTTCATCAATACGCAGGCCAAGATCATCCATTTCCTGCTGTCGTGCTGACGCGACAAGCTCCATCTCCGCCAACTGCTCGGATAGCAACGCCAGCTGATCTTCACCGGGGCTGCTACTGGCCAGCTCACGGCGCTCGGCATCGAGCCGTTCAAGCCGCTCGGCGAGACGTCGCAGCACCTGCTCCAGATGCTGAATCCGGGATTGCTGCACTTCCGACTCCCGCTGGGGCTGCGCCGCGCGGTGATTGAACTCATCCCAACGGGTCTGCCAGTGGGTCATCACCTCTTCGGCCTCCCTGAGAACGGCGGCCGATTGTTCTTCCTCTACGCGCAGACCTTCGAGGGTCGGGACTATTTCCTCGAGTTCCGATACCCAGCCCTGTGCCCTTTCCCGGTCGTCGCGCAAATGTTTCTCGGATTCAGCATAGTTGCGCTCGGTCTGCTCGATATCCTGCCGCAGTTCACGGGCCCGCTGGCGGACGTGCTCAATGGACTGCTCGGTACGCGCCACCTCGGCACCAATCGCGTAGTACTCACCCTGTACTGCATTGAAGCTGTCGCTCTCCCCGGTGTACTGAAGGCGCAATTTCTCGAGGGCCGTATCACCACTGGCCCGTTCCGTCACCAGGGCCTCGACATCCAGCTCCTGACGATTGATCAGGGCCTGCCGGCTCTCCACTTCGGCGTTCATTTCACGCCAGCGCAGAGCCTGTAACTGGGCACGCACCAGCCGCTCTTCTTTCTTGAACTCCGCGTACTTTTCCGCCGCCTGGGCCTGGCGCTCGAGACGCTGCAACTGTCGCCCCAGTTCTTCGCGGATATCCGTCAGGCGCTCCAGGTTCTCCTGGGTGCGGCGCATACGGTTTTCCGTATCCCGCCGACGCTCCTTGTACTTGGAAATGCCCGCGGCTTCTTCAATGAAGACCCGCAGCTCCTCCGGGCGCGCCTCGATGAGGTTGGAGATCATTCCCTGTTCGATAATGGCGTAACTGCGCGGGCCGAGGCCGGTCCCCAGGAAAATGTCGGTGATGTCGCGCCGCCGGCACTTATTGCCGTTGAGGTAATAATTGGATTGCCCGTCCCGGGTGACTTTCCGGCGGATGGAAATTTCGCTGTAGGCGGCGTATTCACCACCCAGGGACGAGTCACTGTTGTCGAAGACCAATTCAATGGACGCCTGACCCACAGGTTTGCGCCCCCCCGAGCCATTGAAAATGACATCGGTCATGGACTCGCCGCGCAAATGCTTTGCCGAACTCTCGCCCATCACCCAGCGTACCGCGTCGATGATATTGGATTTACCGCAGCCGTTGGGACCGACCACCGCACAGAGGTTGCCGGGGAAGTTCACCGTGGTCGGGTCCACAAATGACTTGAATCCCGCCAGTTTTATGCTTTTTAAACGCATGATGAGCTCATTTCAGGTGGAGCGGCGAACACTTCGTCGACATCACAGTAAACCGGGGATTTTACACCCTGACGCGACATGGACAAGCAGCGATTTCAGGAGCCCCGGGCAACCCCCCTGCGGGCGTTGTCAGGGCAGCCGATTGTCGATAATCAGGGACAGTTCACCCGGATCGTCGGCGACCGTTATCGGGCCCAGTGAACCCTGAAAGTCGCCGGACTCGGGCCGCGCGGTACCCGAGAAGGAGACCCTGGCCACCAATTCCACCTGATCGACACTGGCGATGGTCATGGCGGGGGACATCGCCATGGTCTCATCGAGGGTGACTCGGGTCGGCAAGTCCACCAGTTTAAGCCTCGCGATCGCCAGAGGCATGGGTGCTCCCTGCCAGGCACGGGCATAGACAAAAACAGCCGTTTCGGGAGGGGCCTCAAAACCCTGTGCCAATGAAACGTTCACCGACAGGGACGGGCCGGCAACGCCGGGATCGGTACGTCCATCCTTGCCCAACCGCTCCCTGGCGGCGTCAATTCCTGCTGCGAGCGCGGTTCGCGAAGGCGATAACGGTCCCAGGGTTTGCAATGCCTGCTGCCAGTAGCCAATGGCTTCGGCAAAACGTTCCTCCTGAAAAGCGGCAATTCCCAACAGCCCCAGCGCGGTGTGGTCACCGGGGCTCAAGACTTGGGCGGCCTCCGCCAGGGCGCGGATCTGATCGGTCATTCGGTTGCCGTTGGCAAAAAACAGTGACTGGGCATACTCGGCCTGCAATGCCCCGTCCTCGGGCAGCAGGCGGGACACGGTGCGGTAATAGTTGGCCGCCATCCCATGGTTGCCGCTCTCCTGGTATAGGCGGGCCAGGAGCAGTGGATAGACCGGTTTGTCAGTGTAGCGATCCGACAGTATCTGGAGTTGACGAATCAACCTGGCGTCCAATTCGGCGAGCCGCTGCCGGTCGAGTTGCTCCGACGACAACAGTTCCCGCCGCTGGTCGGTGAGGGCCTTGATCTGCAACTCATCGGCGGCACCCAGCAACCAGTAAAATCCGCCGGCCATCATCGGCACAGCCACCATCAATGCGACCAACAGCCAACGTTCCCGACCGCCCGAGGCTCCGTGAACCTCGGCAACATCGTTGTCTTCCAGCAGTTGCCGTTGGTGCTCGAGCAGCAGGGCGTCATGCTGAGAATGGCTTAGATCGCCGGACGCGAGCAACTGCGCCAGTTCCGCTTTCTTGTCGAGATAGAGATCCCGGTTGAGGCGTAACTCGTCACCCAAATCGGTGTCACGTTTGCCCGGGCGGCGGAAGCCCCAGGCGACAAAGAGCACGGCAATCGCCGATGCGACTATGAACAAAACCCACAACATCAGCGTTTTTCCGTTGCCGTTTTTTCAGACGGGTTATCGAGCAACAACGCCAGGCGCCGGCGCTCTTCCGCACTCAGCGACTGCGAATCGACGGCCTGGCTGCGCCGGTGGCGCCGAACCACGACGGCGAGGACAATCAGGCCAACCACCAGGAGCACTCCCGGCGCATACCAGAGCAGCAGCGTGTTCTCCTGGACCGGGGGGCGATAAAGGACGAAATCGCCATAGCGTTCAACCATATAACGGGCGATCTCCTCGTCGCTGCGCCCCGCTTCCAGAAGTCGGCGGATTTCGCGACGCAGATCCGCTGCAATCGGAGAGTTGGAGTCCTCCAGATTCTGGTTCTGGCATTTAGGACAGCGCATTTCCTCGATAAGCGTCCGATAACGGGCCTCAAGGGCTTCGCTGGATAACGGCTCTATCTCAATCACGGCCCAAAGCGTCGCCGGAGCAATCGCCAGCACCACCATGAAANCCCCCATGGCNAANCCACGCATCAGGGCGACCCTCCCTTGAGCGCANCGTACATCGGCTCCATCTCGGACCACGCCTGNTCGTCCAGGACGCCGATGTGCTTGTAGCGAATAANGCCNNNNCTATCAACCAGGTAGGTCTCCGGCGCACCGAAAACGCCGAGATCGACACCCAGGGTGCCATCGCTATCCTGCAGATTGACCTGATAGGGGTCACCCCGCTCTTCCAGCCAACGCAGCGCCAGGGACCGCTCGTCCTTGTAGTTCACACCGATAATCGGCACGCCCCGCTTCGCGAGATCCATCAAAAAGGGATGTTCTACCCGACAGGCGACGCACCAGGTTCCCCAGACATTGATCAATGCCGGCTGGCCCTGGAAAACGGCTTCGGTGACCGGCTGTGTTTCATCAATCAGATCCGGCAAACGGAACGGCGGAACCGGCTTGCCAAGGAGCGCCGAAGGCATGGCATTGGGATCGCGGTCGAGCCCCTTGAGCAGGAAAACCGCGAGCACCAGGAAGATACCCAGGGGTACAAACAGTTTGAGATTTTTCATGAACCACTTCCCACCGTTAACGCGCTGGCAGCGACTTCACGGGTTCGCCGGGCCCTGTACCGGCGATCAAGCATCGCTACAACGCCGCCAAACGCCATCAACAGGGCACCCAGCCAGATCCAGCGCACAAAGGGTTTGACATGAACACGAATGGCCCAGGCACCGTCATCCAGCGGCTCACCCATAGCGACATAGAGATCGCGCCACAAGCCGCCGTCTATACCTGCCTCGGTCATGATCTGACCCGACGCCAGATAGCGGCGCTTTTCGGGCCGCAGCACGGCAACCGCACCCCCATCCCGGGTAACACGAACCTCCGCCTGATCGGCAACATAATTGGGCCCGGGCACCTCGGAAACACCGAGGAATTCGAACGAATAACCCGCCACCTCGACAACGGTCCCCGACTCCACCCGGGCATCCTGCTCAACACTGTAGAGGGATGTCATGCCCGCGCCCAGAATGCTGCAGGCAACGCCAAGATGCGCCACATGCATACCGAGAAAACTGCCGGTGAGCCGTTTGACACCAACCAGGCGCCCGCCACTATGGGTGGATTTTTGCCAGATGTCCTGAACAATAAACAGCGACACCCAGGTGAACAGCGCGACGGTCAGAACCGCACCCCAGTGAAAATGGTCGGTGAGTACCCCTGGCACCGCTAACCCGGCCACCAGGGCGATCAGTGCCGGTATAATGACCCGCGGCTTCAACCAACCCCATTCGGTGCGTTTCCAGCGCAATATAGATCCGACGCCCAGGCACAGGGCTACGAGCGCCATCAGGGGCACGAAAAACAGGTTGAAGTACGGCGGGCCAACGGAAATTTTCCCCCAGCCCATCACATCGGCAATCAGCGGGTAAAGGGTGCCGAGCAGAATAATGGCGGCGGCAGTGACCAGCAGGACATTGTTCAACAGCATGAATGCCTCCCGGGACAGCCAGCCAAACTCCGCGCGCAAATGCAGCGCCTGTCCGCGCACGCCGTAAAGTAACAGAGAGCCACCCACGACAAGCCCCAGGAAGGCGAGAATAAACACCCCACGGGTAGGGTCCGCGGCAAAGGCGTGCACCGAGGTGAGTACGCCGGAACGGACCAGAAACGTGCCCAGCAGGCTCAGGGAAAAGGCGAAAATGGCCAGCAACAGGGTCCAGCTGCGAAAAGCGCCCCGCTTTTCGGTCACGGACAGACTATGGACCAGGGCCGTACCCACCAGCCAGGGAATGAAGGAGGCATTTTCGACCGGGTCCCAGAACCACCATCCTCCCCAACCCAATTCGTAATAGGCCCACCAGCTACCGATGGCAATACCCAGGGTCAGAAAACCCCAGGCAGCGTTGGTCCATAGCCGTGTCCAGCGGGCCCAGGCCGCATCGAGACGCCCCGCCATCAGGGCGGCGATGGCAAAGGCGAAGGGGACACTGAACCCAACATAGCCCATGTACAGCAGCGGCGGATGTATGATCAGCCCGATATCCTGCAACAGGGGATTCAGATCAGCCCCGTCCGGAGCGGAAAATGGAAGTACCCGCTCAAACGGGTTTGAGGTGAAAAGCAGGAACAGATAAAACCCGACGGATACCATCGCCATCACCGACAGTACCCGAGACACCAGCCCCAGAGGCATGGTGTTGCTCAACAACGCTACCGCAAATGTCCAACCCGAGAGTATCAACACCCATAGCAGCAACGATCCCTCGTGGGCGCCCCATACCGCACTTACCTTGTAATACCAGGGCAATAGCGAATTGCCATTGTTGGCCACATAGAGCACAGAGAAGTCGTCGCCCAGAAAGGCGGCCACCAGACAGAAAAAACTGATAAAGACAAAGACAAACTGGCCCGCAGAAAGCGGTCTTGCCATTGACATCCAGGTACGGTTACCCGCCAGGGATCCGCAAAAGGGAATAACCGCCTGAACTATACCCAGGCAAAACGCGAGAATCAGGCAAAAATGGCCAAGTTCCGGAGTCATTGCCGAGCCTCGTGGGCTTTTTCCATGGCCTTGTTCATGGCGTCGGCCACCTCCGGCGGAACATAGTTTTCATCGTGTTTGGCAAGCACTTCCGAAGCGGCGAGAACACCGCTGTCATTGAGCATACCGGTGGCGACGGCAGCCTCCCCCTCACCAAACAGATCGGGGAGAATCCCTGAATAGGTTACCTCAACCTCGGCGGGGCCATCGGTAACGCG
>PABE01000136.1 GCA_002702725.1 Porticoccaceae bacterium | reverse complement strand
TGAAATATTCGACCCAGAAACCAGCAGGCGCGTCCTTGTTGACCATGCATTCATCGTTACTGGTGGGGAAATTACCAAGCAGGCCCGGAACTGGCTCGGTGGGAAGCTAGATGCATCTAAGCGAAGCCAAATACTCTTCATGGATCGTGAAGACATATTGAATCTTTATATCGCTAATGGTTTGCCACTCCCAGGAAAAGCACTTCCCACAACAGAACCAGATTCTGATGATGATATTCCATTCTGATTCTGATCTGAAACATAACCAGTCGCTGTTGCCGGACAATTTTTCCACTGCTTCGCGGCTCCAAAATTGCCGCAAAGCTTTGCGTTAGCTGATTTTAGCACGGAGCATAAATTGATTTATCCAGAGATCGATCGAGAAGGTTTCGGAAAGGACCCATTTGGATATAGTGCAAAAGCATATATCCAGTGGAATATGTTGAAAGCCTTGCATGAAAATGGTGACTTTGATCCATACGCATCAATACAAGATGATGAGCTGAAAAATCCTGTTCTATGGCTTACTCAGGCTGAAGCATTAACACAGGCGGCACTAAGTGTTATCAAATCAACACCGGATTTTGAAGCTATGCCTCAACCCGTTCGTGTTTTATGTGATAGCCAATACTGCGCAGCTGGTTTGATGCTCGTCGGGTATAGCCTGGAAATTGCGCTAAAAGGCATGATGTTGATGGATCTAGGCATTGATGCTTATAAGGAAGTTGAGAAAAAGAAGAAGCATCACCGACTTCATGAACTTGCTGATTTCGTGCCCGGCATGAGCACTAAAGATGAAGCAATCCTAAGGTGCTTAACGTATTTCGTATACTGGGCCGGTCGCTATCCCGATCCGGGGCAGGGTAAAGAAAAGGAAACTGACGAGATTTTTAACATATCTGAAAAGCATAGGATAAGCGCCAAAGACCTATTCGATTTGGCTGGAAGGTTAATGGCACATGCAAAAACAGTGGCGGCAAAGTACAGCTAACAATCACAAGCAAGGGACCAAACTACGCTCCGCCAATTTGCGGTTCGCTTTGCTCACCTTACCGCAAATTGGCTCCACTCCGTCTGGCCCCTGTTTTTGGCGTTAGGCTTAAAGAGAATCGAGCATGAGAGCGTAAGCTTCCCCTTAAGATGAACAGGTAGAAACAGGAGATTTTTCCGTGACCGTGAGCACCGCCAGGCAAGCCCCCGCAATTCCGTCACTCGATCCGGAGCGTTTTGTGGACGTCGATCTATTTGGCGCCGACTTTAAGGCGGACGTTGCCAAGTGGTTTTTGGAATGGGCGGAAAAGCCGCCTTTCTACGTTATGGTAGACGGTCGTCCGAATGCGGTGATATGCCGGCACGAGCAGGTAAAAGCGGCGTTCGCCGATTACGAGACCTTCAGCGTCGTGCCTCAGCCGGGGTGGGGTGCGGATTATCTTGACTATTTCGACGGGCTGCCGGTAATCATTGAGATTGACCCGCCCGAACATGCGCGCCTGCGGCGTTTGATGCAGCCGGCATTTTCGCCGCGGCGAATGTCCCAAATGCAGGCGGGTATCGACCAGCTGGTCGAGGAGATGATTGAGGCGGTGTCCGGCGAAGACGACTTCGATATTGTTACCGAATTCGCCCAACCGCTGGTGCTCCGGTTATTACTTGGCACTGTTTTCGAATTTCCGCCCGAGGACTGGCATATTTTCACCAATTACTCCCGCGCCCTGGAACTGGTGGCAACGGTTCCCCCGGGTGCGCCAAAGCCACAGGCCTACAGGGAGGCCTTTCAGGCCGCCCACCAATACTGCGAAATGATTATTGAGGAGCGCCGACGCCAGCCGAAAGACGATTTGGTGGGAACCGTGGTTGCAGCGCACGATGACCATGCCTCGATCACCACGGAGGAGCTGTTTGGAATACTGGTGGTGTTGTTTACCGGCGGCCTCGGGACAGCGTCGAGCATGATCGGCCTGTGCATGCTGCGCCTGTGCCGGTCCCCCGATCAGATGAAGATGCTGCAGGATGACATAACCCTTGTTCCGCCGGCTGTCGAGGAGTGTCTGCGCATCGACGCCCTGGGCACCTTCCGCCACCGTTATGTAATGAAGGATTGTGTAATCGACGGCGTTCCGTTGTATCGAGGCATGATTGCGCACCTGTCCATGGCCGGATCGAACTATGACCCTGCGTTTTATCCGGAGCCCGACAAATTCGATATCAAGCGCAATCCGCGGGATATCAGCACCTTTGGCCATGGCGACCATTTTTGCATCGGTCACAGACTGACCCGAGCCGTGTTGTGTACTGTCGTAAGGAAGCTGGTAACGAAATTCCCGCGGGTTCGCCTATCGGACCCGGACAGGAAAGTCGCGTACGGCGGGTTACCGACCGAACGCATGCCCCTTGATGTAAGGCTTCGCTTAACGTAGTCGGTTGCTCCACACAGGCAGCGTGTTGCCGTATTTTTCCCGAGCGTTGCTACTGACGGGGTATAACACCCGCCAACGGTGACGTGGATTATCGACAGATTCGGCTGGACTGGTAAGGGCCTCCCTGCCCTGGATTTTGCCGGGCAATCAGCCCTTCAACCGCTTGTACTTCATCCGTTCCGGCTGGGCATCCTTGCCTTTGCGCTGAATGAAATCCTCGTGGTAATCCGTGAAGTTGCCGTCGTGGAAAACCACTTCCGAGTTGCCTTCAAAGGCCAGGATGTGGGTGGCGACACGGTCGAGGAACCAGCGGTCGTGGGAGATCACCAGCACGCAGCCGGGGAACGCCAGCATGGCTTCCTCCAGGGCGCGCAGGGTTTCGATATCCAGGTCGTTGGAGGGTTCGTCGAGCAGCAGCACGTTGGCGCCCTGCTTCAGGGTATTGGCCAGGTGCAGGCGGCCGCGCTCACCCCCGGAGAGGTCGCCGACCCGCTTCTGCTGGTCGCCGCCCTTGAAGTTGAACCGGCCCAGGTAGGCCCGGGAGGGAACCTCGTAGTTGCCGATTTTGAGGATGTCGTGGCCATCGGAGATGGCCTCCCAGACGGTTTTCTTGTCGTCCAGGGTTTCCCGGCTCTGTTCCACGAAGGCCATATTGACGGTTTCGCCGATATCGATGTTACCGGCATCGGGCTGGTCGCGGCCGGCGATCATTCGGAACAGGGTGGATTTACCGGCGCCGTTGCCGCCGATAATGCCGACGATGGCGCCCTTGGGCACACTGAAGCTGAGGTTGTCGATCAGCAGGCGGTCGTTGAAGCCCTTGGAAACCCCGTTGAATTCGATCACCTTGTCGCCCAGGCGCTCGCCGGGCGGAATATAGATCTCATTGGTCTCGTTGCGTTCCTGGAATTCCCGGGATTGCATCTCCTCGAAGCGGGCCAGGCGGGCCTTGCTTTTTGCCTGGCGCCCTTTCGGGTTCTGGCGCACCCACTCCAGTTCCTCCTTCATGCTCTTGATGTGGGAGGCCTGTTCCCGGGCTTCCTGTTCCAGGCGTTTCTCCTTTTGTTCCAGCCAGGAGGAATAATTGCCCTGGTAGGGAATACCGTGGCCGCGGTCGAGTTCCAGTATCCAGCCTGCGACGTTGTCGAGGAAGTAGCGGTCGTGGGTCACCGCCACCACGGTGCCGGTGAATTCCTCGAGGAATTTTTCCAGCCAGAAGACGGATTCCGCATCCAGGTGGTTGGTGGGCTCGTCTAGTAGCAGCATGTCGGGTTTTGACAGCAGCAACCGGCACAGGGCAACCCGGCGGCGCTCACCACCGGAGAGGGTGGTTACATCCGCGTCCCAGGGCGGCAGGCGAAGGGCGTCGGCGGCAATTTCAAGCTGGTTGTTGAGATTGTGGGCATCCCAGGCCTGGATGACGTTTTCGAACTGTTCCTGTTGCTTGGCCAGTTTGTCGAAGTCGGCATCCGGGTCGGCGTAGGCGGCGTAGACTTCCTCCAGACCCTTGAGGGCATCGACCGCTTCGCGTACACCATCCTCAACGTTGCCGCGCACGTCCTTTTCCGGGTCGAGCTTGGGCTCCTGGGACAGGTAGCCGATCTTGATGCCGGGCATCGGCCGGGCTTCCCCCTGAATATCGGTGTCGATGCCCGCCATGATTCTGAGCAGGGTCGATTTACCGGCACCGTTCAGGCCGAGGACGCCGATTTTGGCGCCGGGGAAGAACGACAGGGAGATATCCTTGAGAATTTCGCGTTTCGGGGGAACGATCTTGCCCACCCGGTTCATGGTGTATACGTATTGAGCCATAGGTCTCTGGGGTGTTCGTGGATTTGGCCGCCATTGTAGCGGGTTAGCGGTCGCCGTAACACGGTCAGCCGCGAAAGCGGCGGCCTTTGCTACTGTTCGGAGCGGGACGCCTGAACGTTTACTGTTTCTGGCGCTGCTCGAGGTCCAGCAACCATTTTTTCCGATCCAATCCACCGCCGTAGCCGGTCAGGGACCCGTTGCTGCCGACCACCCGGTGGCAGGGGACGATGATGGAGATCGGATTGCGGCCACAGGCCATGCCCACGGCCCGGACCGCCCTGGGACGCTTGATGCGCCGGGCTATCTCGCCATAGGTGACGGTTTCGCCGTAGGGAATCGCCGTGAGCGCCTGCCAGACGGCGCGCTGAAAGTCGGTGCCGCCGAACGTCCAGGGCAGGTCGAAGGACGCGCGGGTGCCGGAAAAATAGCGCTCAAGGGCCTTGGCCACCCTGCGTTCAAGTTGTCCGTCCCGCCCCGTTGCCGGTTCGCTTTCGAGGACGCTGTCGACAAAGTTGATGCCTGTGAGCTGCCCGGCAGCGGTGTCAATCCGCACCTTGCCGAGTGGGGAATCGATACAAAGCATGTCTACACCTCCTCAACCGACGCTGACTTCGGCCTTGAACTTGAAGCCCAGCCGCGCCTTGACGCCCTCAAATGCCAGATACATGGCCGGCACCATCAACAGTGTGATGGTGGTGGCGAAAAGAACACCGAAGGACAGTGAAACCACCACCGGCTTGAGTGCCGCCGCAGAGGGCGAGGGTTCGATCAGTATCGGCATCAGACCGAAAAAGGTGGTGATGGTGGTCAGCAGAATAGGCCGCAGTCGCTCGCGGGCCGCCTGTTTCACCGCTTCCGTCATTTCCATGCCCTCATCGCGCAGGTAGTTAATATAGTCGATAAGCACCAGGTTTGCGTTCACCACCACCCCGGCGGTCGCCAGGACACCGAGGCTGGAGGGGATGGAGAAATCCATGCCGACGATCAGGTGGCCGATGATGGAGCCGGCAACCCCAAACGGCACGGCACTGAGGATATAGAGCGGTTGCAGATAGGATCTGAACTCGATGGCGATGAGCGCGTAGATGGCAAACAGCGCAAAGCCTGTGCCCACCAGCAAGGTGGTGAAAAACTTGCCCTGTTCCTCCTGACGTCCCTCCAGACCGAGGCTGACGCCGGGGAAACGCTCCTTGATGGTTGCACTTTGTTCACGCACCACTGTCTGGATGATTTCGTTGGGGTCGGCCTTGCCGGGAATGGTGTTGGCGTAGACGCTGATCACCCGCTCGCGGTTGGTGCGGCTGATGGTGGTGTAGCCGGGGACGAATTCCGCCGTCGCCACTGCGGAGAAAGGCGCGCTGTCCCCGTTCGGTAAGTGGATGCGCATATTGTTGAGGTCCTGGACATTGGCGCGCTGGTCGGCGGGGTAGCGCACCATGACCCTGACGTCCTCGCGAAGACGGGGAATGCGCTGGGCTTCAGCCCCGTAAAAGGCGTGACGGATCTGGCGGGCGACATCCTGCAGTTCCAGGCCGAGGTTCTCGGCATAGGGCTTGAGCTCGATACGGATCTCCTGGCGGGCGGACGACAGGCTGTCTGAAATGTCTGTGATACCGGCGTACCCGGCCAGCACCTGTTTCAGGTACTCCGCTGCGGCTTCCAGTTTTTTCAGGTCAGGGCCGGACAGGCGCAGGGAAATATCCTTGTCGAGGCCAAACAGCGATGACGAGACGTTGAACGTCTCAACCCCGCGCACTTCGCCAATGGCATCCTTGAGTCGCCGCTGAATTTCCGCGGTGGTGATTTTTCGGTCCCCGTTTTTGATCAGACTGGCTTCCAGGGTCACGGCATTGCCGTCGACGGTGACAAAGTCGCTGGAGATCACCGGCTGACCCTGGTGGCCGACCATGTCACTTTCGTCGCGGATAGCCTCCAGGCCCTCTGTCATCTGCCGCTTGACCGCGAGCACATGGGCAAATCCGGCACCTTCCTGAAACTTGGCCTGGGCGACGATGGTTTCTGTCTCCACAGAGGGGGTAAACCGGAGCGACAGCCAGCCACCGGCAAAGACCGACAGGCAAATCATGAGAACCGTCAGGAACAGTGCCATGGTGGCCGCCTTGTGGCGTAGGCTGTGTTCCAGTAAGGGCTGGTAGACATTGAAACTGAAACGATTGAGACCCTTGTTAAAACCCTGGCGCAGGGTGAGCAGTGCGCGGCTCAGTTTGTTGGTAGGCGCCCGCTCCTCGGAGAGATGGCTGAGGTGGCTGGGCAGAATCAGCAGTGCTTCGATCAGCGAAAATGTCAGGGCCGCAATGGCGACGGCGGGAATAGGGGCAAACAGTTGCGCGGTATTCCCGGGCAGGGACAACATGGGGATAAACACCAGCAGGGTGGTAATCACCGCCAGCACCACGGGCTTGGCGATCATGGTGACGCCGCGGATGGCGGCATTGGCCCCGCCGATACCCCGTTCGTGCATCGAATAAATGTTCTCGCTGACGACAATGGCATCGTCAACCACAATCCCCAGGATTAGCAGGAAGGCGAAGGTGGAGACCACATTGATGCTGACCCCAAACAGGTACATGACGCTGAGCGCGCCCAGATAGGCAACCGCAATACCGGCCGACACCCACAGGGCCAGTTTCGGACGCAGGAACAGCAGCAGCAGAATAAAGACCAGCGCCAGGCCCTGCAGGGAGTTGGTTGCCAGGATTGACAGCCGGTCCTTGAGGTACACACTGCGGTCGTTCCAGACGTCGAGCTGAAAGCCGGCGGGCAACGTTGTCCGGTGCTGCTCGACAAAATCACGGATAACCTCGGCGGTGCCGATGGTATCGGGGCTGTCGCCCACCATGACCCTGAGTTGGGCGGCAATCTTGCCGTTGTACTCGACCAGGAAGTTCTTTTCCTCGAAGTCATCCCGTATGGTTGCAAGCTGTCCCAGTGTCACCTGGCCGCCGTCGCGGTTTTCCAGGATGACAATGTTCTCAAAGTCGCTGGCCACATAATCCTGACCATAGATTTGTATCTGAATATCGCCGGAGGGGTTTCGCATTTGTCCGGCGGGCAGGTTGAGGGAGTTCTGGCGGATCGCTGTGGCCACCTGGTCAAAGCTCAGGTCATAGGCGCGCAATGTATGCTCGGGGATTTCTACCAGTACCTGGGAATCCCGTGTACCTTCGACCTCAACCCGGTTCACCCCCGGCAGGTGGTAGATTTCGTCCTTGATATCCAGGGCCAGGTTTTTTATCGCCTGCTCGTCTTCACCGCCGTAGACGACAACCCGGATTACCTCGCTGCCGAAGGTCAGATCGCTGACGATGGGCCGCTCGGCGTCGAGGGGAAAGGTGCTTATGGCGTCGACGCGGGTTTTGACATCGCTCACCATGCGCTGGACATCCCAGTCCTCGACGGTTTCGATGGTGACAATACCAACGCCCTGGGCCGCGGACGACCTCACCTCGTCGATGCCCTCGACGTCAGAGATGGCCTCCTCGACTTTCATGCAGATTTGTTCTTCGACTTCCAGCGGGCCGGCCCCGGGGTAGGGCACGATGACCTGAACGATGTTGGGCTGGATGTCGGGGAAGAACTCATTGTCGATGTTGGCGGTGCTCACCAGACCGCCCACCAGGATAATGATCATCAGCAGGTTGGAGGCAACGGGGTTCTTGATGAACCATGTGATCAACCCCCTCATGGGCGCTCATCCCGGTTATCGTCGAACACCGGACGGTAACGCACGCCCATTTCGACAAAACTGGGCGGTTCGACCAGGACCAGATCCCCGTCCTGGAGACCCTTCACCACCAGTTTTTCCTCCGTGGACTGCAACACCTCTACCGTCACCATCTGCAGGTGGTGATCCTTGTCCAGTACCATGACCTTATCCTGCTGGTAGAGAGCATTGCGGGGCAGGACGGCGACGTCCTGGTACGGATTGCTGGTGATGGTCGCCTCGACAAAGGTGCCGGGTACCAGCGGCGGGTGCTCCCGGTCGTCAAAACGGTAGGCGTTGCGGACCTCGGCTATGACGTGGAACAGGCGGGTATTTTCGTCGGCGCCGGGCTCGGTGCGCACCACCTGGCCCTGCCACTGGTATGTGCGCCCCCCGACGGCCAGGCTCAGGACCAGATCCAGGGGCTGGATTTGGTCCGAATCAGCCTTGATGTTCAGGAGGTACATCTCCTGCGCCGTCAGCGGCAACCGGACTTCCATGACGTCACTGGAAAATACCCGGGCGACGACCTTGCCCGAGGGGACAAACTGCCCCAGGTTGACATCTGTGCGGGCAACACGGCCCTCGAAGGGTAGGCTGACGGTCGTGCGCTCCAGATCCAGCTGGGCCTGTGCCACCGCAGCCTCGGCGGCCTTGACAGCCGCCTCTGCCGCCGCCAGTTGCGGTTCGCGGAGGAACAGGGCATTGGCTTCGGGATCGCCAAGGTCCCGCCACTCCCGCTTCGCCTGTCGCGCCTGGCCCTTTTCTATCGCCAGCTGCCTGCGGGCATCCTCAAGCGCCGACGCGGCCCTGGCGGCGGCGATCTGATAGTCCCGGGGGTCGATTTGAATGAGCATCTGGCCGGGTTTGAACGCACCGCCCACGGCGAAGGCCGGTGCTACCTCGATCACTTGCCCGCTCACCTGAGCGGTGACATCAATGGCGATTTTCGGGTTTACGGTACCCTGGCTGTGCACGCCAATACCTGTATCGACTAGTTTCACCGCCACCACCTGGGCGGGATGCTCCTTCTCCGGCTCCGGTGGTTTGGGTTCGGGCTTTGGTTTGGCGACGATGATCAGCGCAGACAGTCCAATGCCCGCAAGCAGGATAAGACCCGCACGAGCCAGGTTTTTGCGGCGTGTATTCAAGACAGATTCCTTGGAAGGTGCTCGTATTCTGACAGGGCATGCTAACGGCGCCCGCCGGGTTTGTGAACTACGCTTGCGAATATTTACATTTCTGTTAACCGGTAGTCTCTTGTCGTCCGCGGGGGCATTGTCACGAAACGGTCAGCATTCTGTTACATAAATGACATATTTGCTTTCTAGTCTTGGGGCATGGAAAAGAACCTAAGCCGACTGCCGCTTCCCCTCGCCTGGTTTCACAGACTGGACATTATTATCTTCTTCTGGACCATGAGGCGCAGGCATTTGCGGGTCATGGCCCGGTGCAGCCGCGGCCTGTCGCGCACGGCCGACGGTTTTGCCTACCCGGTGGTAGCGCTGGGGCTAATGGCCGTCGATTCTGATGTCGGCACACCTTTCGCCATGGCCATGGCGTTGGCATTCGCCCTCGAGAGGCCGCTTTACTGGATATTGAAAAACGGGTTGAAGCGCAATCGGCCCGCCGCCGCCATTCCGGGTTTCAACAGCTTTATTATCCCCTCGGACAAGTTCAGCTTCCCTTCCGGCCACACCTCCGGCGCCTTTCTGGTCGCGACACTGCTGAGCCTGAATTTCCCGGCGCTCACCGCGGTAGTGTTTGGCTGGGCGTTACTGGTAGGGGCATCCAGGGTAACCCTCGGGGTGCATTTCCCCACGGATACCGTTGCCGGGGCACTGATGGGCGCGGGCCTTGCCTGGTGTTCGCACGGCTGGCTGTCGGGACAGTTGCCGCTATGAGGATTCTTTATGGGATTCAAGGCACCGGCAACGGCCATATCACCCGCGCCCGAGCAATGGCCCCGGCACTGGCCGCGGCCGGGCTTGCGGTGGATTATCTGATCTCCGGCCGCGATCGGGCCCGCCTGTTCGATATGGATCCCTTCGGTGATTTCGATCATCGGGATGGGCTTACCTTTGCTGTTCGGGAGGGGCGGATCAGTTCCTGGCATACCCTGGTGGAAGCACGACCCCTGCTTTTCGTCAGGGATATTCGGCAACTGGATGTCAGCGGCTATGACCTGGTGCTAACCGACTATGAACCGGTTACCGCCTGGGCGGCGCGATTGAAACAGAAGCGGGTTATTGGCTTGGGGCACCAGTACGCCTTTCGATACCCGGTACCTCAGTATCGCAATGGACCGGTGCAGCAGGCCCTGATGACGCGATTTGCTCCTGCCGACCAGCATCTGGGTTTGCACTGGCATCATTTCGGACAACCGATATTGCCGCCCATTGCGCCTGTGGGAGGGCATCCGGTCAGTCAGGAGAAGGGACTGATCGTGGTCTACCTGCCCTTTGAATCGACCGCCACTATTGCGGCGCTTTTGGCACCATTCGAACGCCACCGGTTTCACATTTATCACCCGGATTCGCCATTGCCGGGGCAAGGCCTTGATCATCTCCAATGGCATCGCCCTTCCCGGGAGGGATTCCAGGCGGATCTGCACCGCTGCGCCGGAGTGATCTGCAACGCCGGGTTTGAACTCGCCAGTGAAACATTGCAATTGGGCAAGAAGCTGCTGGTCAAGCCTGTAGCCGGCCAGCCGGAGCAGTATTCCAATGCACTGGCGTTGGACTTGCTCGGTTACGGCTACACCATGAGCGAGCTGAACCGCGACAAGGTGGACCGCTGGCTGGCGAGCGGCTGTGCCACACGTATCGTCTACCCCGATGTCGCTGCCGCCATTTGTCAATGGCTCAAAGAGGGCGCCCGGGAACCGATACAGGCCTTGTCGGATCGCCTATGGCGGCAGACGGAGCTGCCGGACCTGACTGCCCAGACGCGCACGGATCACGACCTGCGCGCACCGCCAGCCACTTCATCCCCTGGAAGACTGAGCAATGGTTAGTGCCATCATCCCCCAGCGACTCAACCTGAACGCCGTCTGGTTATCGGATCTGCACCTCGGCTACAAGGGCTGCCGGGCGGAATTTCTACTCGATTTCCTTAATCGAACCAAGGCCGACGTGATCTATCTGGTGGGTGATGTGGTGGATTTCTGGGCCATGAAGCGTCATTTCATCTGGCCGGCCAGCCACCATGCGGTGTTGAAGCGGTTGATCGATCTCGCCGCCAGTGGTACGCGGGTGGTTTATATTCCGGGCAACCATGACGAATTTTCCCGCGAGCTGTGCGGCCACCGGTTGCTGAACATCGAGATCGCCGATGAGTGGATCCACACCACCGCCCAGGGTAAACGACTGCTTCTGGTTCACGGCGATCAATTTGATTACGCCGTGCGCTGTTCCAGGTTGCACCACTTTGTCGGCGATATGAGTTATAACCTGCTGTTATTTCTGAACAGATGGGGTAATCGATTGCGCAGCTGGTGCGGACTGCCCTACTGGTCTCTCGCGTATTACATCAAGAACCGTGTCCGAAACGCCCGTTCGGCCATCGACGCGTTTGAGCGGGCGGCGGCGCAGGAAGCCCGGCATCGGGGTCTGGACGGCATTATCTGCGGGCATATCCACCAGCCGGAAATTCGCTCCATCGACGATGTGCTTTATTGCAACGATGGCGACTGGATTGAAAGCTGCACCGCCCTGGTGGAACACCGGGATGGCCGGCTGGAGCTAATCCACTGGGGTGACCTGCAGCAGGCCCTGAAATGCGACCGGGCGGCCAATGAGGAAGCGACCCCACAACTGCTCCGGTTGCCCGCCCTGGTATCGCGCAACCTGTGAATGATTCCGGAACGCTAAACACCACGGGCAACGCAAACTCGCAGGCATTATGCCGCATTGCTTTCACCCCGAGTCTTGCGCCCGCGCCCGAGGATTATTCCTAAACGGAAGCGGCAAATCGTTGGCAAAGCAGTGGCCAGACCCGATACGTTTTGTAAAGCCCCAGCCCGGCCCCCGAGCCGGTTTATCACGCGGCATCAATGCGTCTGATCGCTTGCGGTCTATGGTCTGCTTCCCTGGGTCCCGGGCTGACGCGACCGATACCGATATAGTCCAGGCCATGCTGGGCGATCGCATCGGGGCTAAACAGGTTTCGACCGTCAAAGATTACCGGTGATTTCAGGCTGTTGCGGATATGGGCGAAATCGGGGGCCCAGAAGCATTTCCACTCGGTGCAGATGGCGAGGCCGTGAGCCCCTTCCAGTGCGGCTTCCTTACTGTCGACCAGTTGCAGTCCGACGCGCTCGCCATAGAGTTTGCGGCATGCCCCCATTGCCTGTGGATCGTAAGCCCGAATACTGGCGCCGGCGTCCCAGAGCGACTCCATCAGCATTCTGCTGGGAGCTTCCCGCATGTCGTCGGTCCCGGGCTTGAATGACAGCCCCCAGATGGCGAAGGTCTTGCCGCGCAGCTGACCGCCAAAGTAGTGGGCGATTTTCTCGAACAGACGTTCTTTCTGGCGGGCGTTGACTTCGCGGACGGCGCGCAGCAATTGCGGGCGATAGTCATAATCGATGGCGGTCGCCTCCAGTGCCGAGACATCCTTGGGGAAGCAGGAGCCGCCATAGCCGCAGCCGGGATAGATGAACTGATAACCTATCCGGGGATCGGCTCCCATGCCCTGGCGAACCTTTTCAATATCCGCTCCGACGCACTCGGCGATATTGGCGATTTCGTTGATAAAGCTGATCTTGGTGGCGAGCATGGCGTTGGATGCGTACTTGGTCAGCTCCGCAGACGGAATATCCATCACCATCAGGCGATCCCGGTTGCGGTTGAACGGTGCGTACAGGTCGCGCATCAGATCGTGGACCCGGTCACTGTCGGTACCGACAATAATGCGATCCGGTTTCGTGAAATCCTGGATGGCGGCCCCTTCCTTGAGAAATTCGGGATTTGAGGCGGCATCAAAGGTGAGTCCGATGCCTCGCCTGGCCAGATGTGTGGCGACCGTTTCGCGAACGTTGTCTGTTGTTCCGACCGGGACCGTGGACTTGGTTACGACCACGGCATAATCGGTCAGGTGTTCGCCGATCACGGCGGCAGCGGAGAGAACGTGCCGGGTATCGGCGGCACCGTTGACATCCTGGGGTGTGCCGACGGTGATGAAAATGATCCCTCCATGGCCGATGGCCTCTGCAGGATCGCCGGTAAAACGGAGCAATCCCTGGCCGACGGTCTGACTGATAAGTGCCTCGAGCCCGGGTTCGTAGAGGGGGCAGTGACCATTTCGAAGCGCGTTGATTTTCCCCTCGTCGACATCGAAACAGACAACCTGGTGCCCCACCTGGGCAAGGCAGGCGCCGGTGACAAGGCCGACGTAGCCGCATCCCATAACTGTCACTTTCACGGGGTTTCTCCCTTGGTCTG
Organism: Porticoccaceae bacterium; assembly: GCA_002702725.1. Classification (GTDB taxonomy): domain Bacteria; phylum Pseudomonadota; class Gammaproteobacteria; order Pseudomonadales; family Porticoccaceae; genus NAT127. Next base: position 23,303 of record PABE01000136.1, on the reverse strand, counting down.
GTTCGCACCATTGTGTGGGAGATTTATTACCGCAGTATGTCGTTGCCAATTGGCGATTGCGGTCTGGTTTTAATCCGCTAAACTGGCCTTTTCGCAGCGCACAGGGAAATAGAGCGATCAATGAGCCTGTTCATTATCGAAAACGACGAGGGTGCTTTTCTCGACAAACAATTGAACTGGGTCCATACCGCCGATGCCGGCACAGTGTTTTGCACGCCTCACAAGGATATCGCCCTCAATCAGCTGGTCGAGCTCACGACCCGGGATTTCGCCCTTCGCGCCAGGGTTGTTGCCTGTGATAGCGACAGCAAGGGACGTCCCGTTGTCTCCGTCGAGCGCCGCGAAAGTGTCGCCTGACCCCTTTCCGGGCCTGTTTACCCGATTGCGCAGGATGTTTTGTGCCCGATTTTGATCAAGCATTTCGTATTTTGTCGGCGCCGGAAAACCGTGCGCTGCTCACCAATATCAAGCGCGGACTGGAAAAGGAGAGTCTGCGGGTGACAGCCGACGGGTCCCTGGCCACGACGCCGCACCCCAACGCTCTCGGTTCCGCCTTGACCCACCCCTGGATTACCACGGATTACTCCGAAGCGCTGTTAGAGATGATCACTCCGCCGGTAACTAACGTGGATGAATTGCTGGCCACCCTGGAGAGGACTCACCAGTTCATTTACCAGACCATCGGCGATGAGATGCTTTGGGTGCACAGCATGCCGTGCAGTATCGCCCGGGATGAGGATGTCCCCATTGCCGATTACGGCACCTCCAATATCGGCAGGATGAAAAAAATCTATCGCGAGGGTCTCGGGCACCGTTACGGGCGGGTTATGCAAACCATCGCCGGGATCCATTACAACTGGTCGGTTCCGGAGGAGTGCCTGAGCCTGCTGCAAACTGCCAGTGGGGACGCGGGCAGCTTTCACGGCTACAAGACGCAGCGTTACTTCGACCTGATTCGGAATTTCCGTCGCCGCACCTGGCTCCTGCTCTACCTTTTCGGCGCCGCACCGGCGGTTTGCCGGTCCTATGTCAAGGGGCGAACCCATCGCCTGCAACCCTTCGGTGACGACGATCACAGCCTTCACGCCCCTTACGGAACGTCCCTGCGGATGGGCGATCTGGGTTATCAGAGCAATGCACAGGAATCCCTGATCGTTTGCTATAACAACCTGGACAGTTACATCGACACCCTGCGCCAGGCCCTGACCATGTCCTATCCGCCCTACGAGGCGATCGGCCTTAAGGACGGCGAGGGCAATTATCTCCAGTTGAGCACCCACCTGCTGCAGATCGAGAACGAGTTTTACAGCACGATTCGCCCAAAGCGCACCACAAGGTCCGGCGAGACGCCGATACGCGCCCTGAGTCAACGGGGGGTCGAATACATCGAGGTCCGATGTGTGGACCTGAACCCGTTTCAGCCCCTGGGTATCGATGGCGACCAGATCCGTTTTCTTGATATCTTCCTGCTGCACTGTTTGATGATGGATAGCGCCCCGGCGGACAACGCTGAATACCGCGCTATTCTGGAAAATCAGAAACGCATCGTGTACGACGGGCGCAATCCGGCGTTAACCCTCCACCATAACGGCGGTGAGCGCTCGGTACGGGATTGGGGGGAGAGCCTTTTCGACCAAATGGCGCCGGTGGCCCGGTTGCTCGACGATGCCAATGGAAGTGACGAATACCGGCAAGTGCTGGCCCGGCTAAGACCGCGGCTGTCGGACCCGTCGCAAACGCCTTCGGCGCAGATTCTCGATCAGATGGCGGTAGACGACATTACCTATTTTCAGCTCGCCCTGCGCCATGCCCGTGAGCACCGCGAGCAGTTTCTCGCCGCACCTCTCCCCGACCAAGCCCTTGCCGCCTATCAGCACATGGCCCGCAAATCCCTGGACGACCAGGCGGCCATCGAAGCCGGTGATAATCAGTCCTTCGAAGCGTTTCTCGCCGGCTATTACAGCCAATATCAATTGTGAACTATCTTGCCCATTTGCTGCTATCCGGTGATGAGCTTGATATTCAGGTCGGTGGTCTGCTGGGGGATTTCGTCAAGGGTCCGCTGGTTTCGGCGTGGCCGGCGGATATCGAGTTCGGGATTCGCCTGCACCGACAGATAGACAGCCTGACGGACCGCCATCCCGCTTTTGTGGACGCGACCCGAAATCTCGAGCCGCCATGGCGGCGCTACCGCGGTATTCTTCTCGACGTCTATTTCGATCACCTGCTGGCCCGGCGGTGGCAGGAATTCCACCCGGAGCCCCTGCCCGTCTTCTGTCGACGCTTTTATCGCCATCTGGCGCAGTATCGGTCCGAGTTGCCGCCCCGGGTTCAGCACTTTTGCGATCGTGCCCCGGAGGTCAGCTGGCTGGAAAGCTATGCGCGGGCGGACAAGGTGCCTGTCATGCTCGATAACGTCGGCAGGCGTTTGCGCCGACCGGTGACCCTGGGGCAGGCGTGGCCGCTGCTGGACAGGGATCGCTTGTATATGAACCGGCGGTTCGATGAACTGATGGCGGAACTGATAGAATTTGCCGAACAACAACGACAGCAGTACTTGGAAGGTTAACCATGTCCTCTTCCCGACACGTCTTTTTCCTCATCGCTGCAGCCTGTCTGGCCATGATACTTGTTGCGCTTTATATGCAGCACGGAATGGGGTTGACCCCGTGCTATCTGTGTATTGTCCAGCGCGTCTTCGTGATCAGCACCGGGGTCATAGCCCTGCTGGCCTTTGTCCATAACCCCGGCATCCTCGGTATTCGCATCTACGGTGCCCTGACGGCATTGTCGGCGATGGCTGGCAGCGGGTTTTCCATTCGCCAGCTTTGGTTGCAGAGCCTGCCGGAAGATCAGGTCCCCGCCTGCGGGCCCCCGGCGGATTACCTGCTGGACAGTTTCTCCCTGTCGGAGTCGCTGCCGTTGCTGCTGCGCGGTGACGGTAATTGCGCCAAGGTGGAGTGGTCCCTGTTCGGCGTCAGTATTGCGGGGTGGGTGCTGATGGCCTTTGCCGTACTGGCGTTGTCGGCCCTCTGGCAGCTGTGGCGCCCCCGCCGTGCCGGTCCCTGAACGGCAGTAGGCATGGAATAAAAAAAGCCCCACCTGCCAGGTGGGGCTTTTTCGTCCGGGGGCGGTAGATTACTCTTTGCTTTCCGTCTCGGCGCTTTCCTCTTCGCTCCCGTCGACGGAGGCGTCGAGCAACTCGACGTCAAAAATCAGGGTCTGATTGGGACCAATGGGGCCACCGGTGCCGCCCGGGCCGTAGGCCAGCGAGGAAGGAATAAACAGTTTCCACTTGGCCCCTTCCTTCATGAGCTGCAGGGCTTCGGTCCAGCCGGGGATCACCTGGTCGACGCCAAAGGTTGCGGGAACGCCGCGGCGGTAGGAGCTGTCGAATTCCGTTCCGTCGAGCAGTGTGCCGGTGTAGTGGACCTCGACGGTATCGCTACTGGCGGGTGTCGGGCCCGTACCCTCCTCGACAATCTGGTACTGAAGACCGCTTTCTGTTGTGACCACGCCTTCTTTCTTGGCGTTTTCAGCCAGGAAGGCCTCACCCTCGGCCTTGTTCTTCTCCGCCGCTTCCGCGTTTTCGGCTTCACGCTGGCTTATCTGTTCCTGCTGGAACTCCTCCAGTACCGCCAGAACATCTTCCTGCTTTAGCCTGGGCTCGGCATCACTGAGGGCATCACTGACACCCTCGGAAAATGCGTCGACATCCACTTCTACACCCTCGGCCTTGAACTGGCCGCCGATGTTCTGGCCAAAAATGTAACTGAGTTTCTGTTCCTTGGTCTCGAGGTTGACCTCTTTCTCGGCAGCTGTTTCTCCGCCCTGTTCACAGCCGGTTAATGCTCCAGCGATAATCAGTGCGCTAGCGATGGTTTTCAATTTCATAGCGATTTTCCTTGTTGTGCACCAGCGGTGAGTGTGTGGCGCATGGTAACCGATAATATCGAGCAGCCACAGGGGCCTGCCGGAGTTGGACAGCGAATGGCCAATATTATTCCACCCGATGAAACAGCAAATCCCATACGCCGTGGCCAAGACGCTCGCCGCGCCGTTCGAATTTGGTGACCGGGCGGAAATCAGGCCTCGAGGAATAGCCACCGTCGGGTGCCGAATTTTCAAAGCCGGGAGCCCGGTTCATCACCTCGAGCATCCATTCCGCGTATTCCTGCCAGTCGGTGGCAAGGTGCAGGGTGCCGCCGGGGACAAGTTTTTTGCGCAGTTTTTCCACAAAACCTGCCTGAATGATACGCCGCTTGTGGTGCTTTTTCTTGTGCCAGGGGTCCGGGAAATAGACCTGGATGCGACTCAGGCTCTGATCCGGAATGCAGTCGTCGATAACGTCTGTGGCGTCTGCCATGTAGATCCGCAGATTGCGAAGATCCTCGCTATCGGCATTGTTGATGAGCCTGCCGACCCCCGGGGGGTGCACTTCGATACCAACGAAATCCTGGTCGGGATGACGGCGCGCCATTTCCAGCAGTGAGTCGCCCATGCCGAAGCCGATTTCCAGTATCACCGGCGCCCGGCGGCCGAACACGATAGGCCAGTCGACAGTGCCATCGAACAGACTGAGGCCATACTCCTGCCAGTGGTCGTCGAAGGCCCGACGTTGGCCCTCCGTCATCCGTCCGGCGCGGACGACAAAACTCCGGATGGATTTTTTCTTGAACTCGGGGCGAATTTCCACGCTACTAACTTGCTGTCTGTCTGGCATTACGGTTTTGGTTCGAAGAGCAGGGCAATAAACAGCACCAGCCAGCCAATCAGCAATAGCGTGCCCCCGAGGGGCGTGACCATTCCGAGCCAATGCTGGCCGGTGAGCACCAGCGCATAGAGACTGCCGGAAAACAGGATGGTGCCGGCGATAAAAAGCCAGCAGGCACGACGCGCCCGGGGCCGCGCCATCAAGCCGGGCGACAATGCGGCGGCAAGCAGGGCAAGGGTGTGGTAGAAGTGGTAGCTGGTCGCTGTCTGCCAGGTCCCGAGGAGTTCGGCGGGCACGGTTTGTTTCAGGGCATGGGCGCCAAACGCGCCGAGTGCAACGCAGACAAATCCACTCAGTGCAGCCGTCAGTGCCAGGGGTTTGTTCATCGAGTGCTCGTCAGAAACCCATAAAAAAGCCGCCACCATGGCGGCTTTTGGGGTGTTGTGGTTGTGGCGTCAGGTGCTTCAGGCTTCCATCACCACGCGTACTTTTTTCATGGCGTTTTGCTCCAGCTGGCGAATGCGCTCAGCGGAGACCCCGTATTTATCGGCGAGGTCGTGAAGCGTCGCTTTGTTGTCATCCAGCCAGCGCTGCTGGAGGATATCCCGGCTGCGATCATCCAGGGAGGCCAGCGCCTCGCTCAGTCGGTTGATGCTGGTTTCTTCCCAGTTGGCTTCCTCGACCTGCAGAGCCGGATCGGCGCGGCGGTCTTCGAGATAATAGGCGGGTGCCTGCCAGCCGTCGTCGTCATCGCCTTCCGGTGCGTCAAACGCGGTGTCCCGGGCGGCAAGACGCTTTTCCATCTCGCGGACCTGTTTGACCTCGACGCCCAGGTCTTCGGCCACTGCCTTGGCCTCGTCGTTGGTCAGCCAGGCCAGACTTTTCTTGGCGCTGCGCAGGTTGAAAAACAATTTGCGCTGGGCCTTTGTGGTGGCTACTTTAACGATGCGCCAGTTACGCAAAATATACTCGTGGATCTCCGCCTTGATCCAGTGCACGGCGAAGGAAACCAGCCGCACGCCTCTTTCCGGGTCAAAACGCTTGACCGCTTTCATCAGGCCTACGTTGCCTTCCTGTATCAGGTCGGCGAGGGGCAGCCCATAGCCGTTGTAGGAGCGGGCTATGTGCACGACAAAGCGCAAATGGGAAAAAACCAGATGCCGGGCTGCGTCCAGATCGTTGTGGTAGTAGAGGCGCTCGGCCAGGTCCCTTTCTTCGTCGGGACTCAGAATCGCAATGGTGTTCACAGCCTGCATATAGGATGCGAGGTTCTCTCCTGGAGACAGCATCGATATGGGTTGCAAGCTCGTATTCATACGGACCTCTCGGCGTTAGGGACGGTTAGTGTACCAACTTACGATTAGATGTCCATATCCCGTGAAAGTTCCCTTAACACGCTGTTTTTAGGCGTTTTATTCCGGTTCGATGGCGTTGGCATGCTGCCTTACTGCAAGCCAGGCGCCGCCAAGCCCGAGGATTGACCCCGCCGACACCAAAACCAGAAAGGTGTCCAGCCCGGGTCCCTGTAGCTGGAAGCGGCTTTCATAAAGCGCGGCCAGTTGCAGGGCGCTGTCCGCCAGCAGGGCGATGCCGAGCCAGACCAGTAGCCAGGCGGCCAGCGCGCCGCTGAAGCCAAACCAGAAGCCGGTGTAGAGGAAGGGGCGGCGCACATAGCTGTCGGTACCGCCCACCAGTTTGACAACGGTGATCTCGTCGCGGCGGTTTTCGATAGCCAGCCGGATAGTGTTGCCGATAATCAACAGTACCCCGAGGGCGAGGGCGGCCCCGAGTATCATGGCGAATTCGCGGCCCATGGCGACGGCGGCCTGAAGCTTTCGCAACCAGGTGGTATCGGCGCTGATATCGTCCACCAGCGGGTGCTCGGCCAGTTCGCCGGCGAGTTTCTCCAGAGAGTCCGGTTGATTGCCGAGTTCCCGGTTCGGTCGAACGAGAATTGTGGCGGGCAGCGGGTTGCCGTCAAGCAGGACCAAAAGGTCGTCGAGCCCGGAGCTGCGGCGAAAATCCGCTAACGCCTGATCGCTGTCGATGAACGTGACCTCTGTTAAATCGCTGCGGCTCTCCAGGCTTTCCAGCAGCAATCGGACATCGTCATCGCCGGCGTCCTGGCGCAAAAAAAGCGACATCCTTGCTTCTATATCAATGTCACCGGCGAGCATGCCCAGGTTGTTGACGAGTGTGTGCAGTGCCGCCGGCAGGGCAAGTGCGATCGCTATCACCATGACGGTCATCAGGCTCTGTATCGGGCTGGCGGCAAGGCGAATGAGGCTGTCGGAACAGCTTTGCCGATGGTGGTGGAGGTAGCCGGCGAACCTGTCTGTCAGTCGCTGCCGGGCGCCGCTGGCGCCGCGGGGTTTCGCAGATCGGCGTGGTCGGATCATGGTCCGGTCTCCGACATCCGGCCGTGATGCAGGTGCAACCGGCGACAACCGAGGGGTTCGATAAGTGCGATATCGTGGGTGGCGATCAGAACAGTCACGCCGACCTCGCTGAACTCTCTGAACAGCGCCATCACTTCCGCCGACAGCGCCGGGTCCAGGTTGCCGGTAGGTTCGTCGGCCAGCAGGATGCGGGGTTTATGGACCACCGCCCGGGCAATCCCGACCCGCTGTTGTTCGCCCGTGGACAGGTTGATAGGGTTTTGCTGTTCCCTGCCAAGCAATCCGACTTTGTCGAGGGCGGCGCGTACCCGGCGTCCGATATCAGCCTGAGGGTGTCCCATGATTTGTAATGGCAAGGCCACGTTGTCGTAAACCGTGCGATCGAAAAGCAGCTGATGACTCTGGAAGACAACGCCAACCCGGCGCCGGTAATAAGGTACCTGACTGCTGTGCAGCCGGTTCAGGTTCTTGCCGTTGATGAGCAATTGGCCGCTGGTAGGTCGCTCCATAAGCATGATCAGCTTCAGCAGCGTGCTCTTGCCCGCGCCGGAGTGACCGGTTAGAAAGGCGAACTCCCCCGGTGCCAGGTGGAAGCTCAGCTGCGACAAGGCCTCCTGTCCACCCGGATAGCGCTTGCTGACATTCTCAAAGCGGATCATGGTCGTTCAAAGCTGCGGGACTGTGCGCAGGACTCGGCACATCACGCGGGCAGGTCGAGTAATGCGGAGACGAAGTCCTCCGCCTTGAACGGTTGCAGATCCTCGACCCCTTCGCCGACGCCAACATAGCGCACCGGTACACCGAAGCGCTTACACAGGGCGAAGATGATACCCCCTTTGGCGGTGCCGTCGAGTTTCGTCAGCGCGATACCGGTAACGCCGATATCCTTGTGAAACTGCTGCATTTGTGACACAGCGTTCTGGCCGGTACCGGCATCCAGAACCAGCAGCACTTCATGGGGCGCCGATGCATCGAGCTTGCCCACCACCCGCCTGATTTTTTTCAACTCTTCCATGAGGTTGCTTTTGGTGTGCAGGCGGCCTGCGGTGTCGGCGATCAGTATGTCCGTACCGCGGGCACGGGCCGACTCGACGGCGTCATAAATGACCGAGGCGCTATCGGCACCGGTGTGCTGAGCGACAACGGGTACCCTATTGCGTTCCCCCCAGGCCTGTAGCTGTTCCACTGCCGCCGCCCGGAAGGTATCACCCGCGGCCAGCATTACGGATTGATGATTGTCCAGGTAGCGGTGGGCAAGCTTGCCTATGGTGGTGGTCTTGCCGACGCCATTGACGCCCACGACCATCAATACAAACGGGCCGGGACCACTGATTTCCAACGGCTTTTCACAGGACTTCAGGATATCAACCAATATGCCATGAAGGGCCTTTTGCAGCGCGGCGACGTCGTTCAGTTCCTTTCGCCGGACCCGCTCGGTGAGGGCGTTGATCACCTCCAGGGTCACTTCCATGCCCAGGTCGGCGGATAAGAGCTGGGTTTCCAGATGTTCGAGCAGGTCATCATCGATGGCCTTTTTACCCAGGAAGACGTTACCCATGCCTTCACGGGTTCGTGCAAGTGCCCGGCGGATGCGACCGGCGGGTTTAGCTTTTACCGTCTCCCCGGCGGTTTTCGGCGATTCCGTTTCCGTGGACTCAGCACCGCGCTCCTTTTTGCCAAAGGTCAGGAGCCGGCGAACACCGCTTTTGGCTTCGTTCCCTTCACCCGCATCCGGTGATGTGGCCCCATGGCTTTTGCCATGGGACGGCTCCTGGTTGGGGGCGGGGCCGCTGGTGTCCGGGGCGCTGTCTTCAGGTGTTGCGGCTGGCTGGTTTTCCCCGATTAACTTCTCGGGGGCTTCAGGCGCGGGTTTGCCGGAGCCCACCGTATCATCGGGTGCAACCGCTGTATCCGCGACTGTCTCGGGCGCCGGGCCGGCTGAGTTGGCCGGCTGCCCGGTGCGAGTGTCGCCTGGCTCGCTTGCATTCCGTGAAAACAGGCGTCGCAGTCCGGAGGGCGAGGTGCGCGTTTCGTGTGGCTTCGGTGCGTCCGAACTGTCCGGGCTCTGCCCAGGGTGCGGTGTCGCCGGTGTGGCAGTCTTATCGGAGTGGGGGCTCTGCCCGGCGTCCTGTTCCGGCTTGTTGCGCCGAAATCGGGCCAGGAAGCCGGCTTTTCTGTCTTCCGACGGGTCCCGGGAATGCTGGTCGTCTGTCATGGGTCACTACACTGGACAAGTCTGAAAGGCGGGTATGCTACCATTGATAGCCTCGATCCACAGCCGATGAATGGCGTCCGTATCCGTCAATCACCCACCGGTAATCAGTCACGCCAATGTCCAAGGTCCGCAAGCCCCCGTCGCCGCGAAAGACTAATCAGTTGCGCATTATTGCGGGCAAGTGGCGCAGCCGGCGCATACTGTTTCCAGATGTCGACGGCTTGCGACCTACCGGTGACCGTCTGCGCGAAACGTTGTTTAACTGGATTGGCATGGAACTGCCGGGTGCCCGCTGCCTTGATGCCTTTGCCGGCTCGGGGGTTCTGGGCCTGGAGGCGCTTTCCCGTGGCGCGGGGGAGGCTGTGCTCCTGGATTGCAACCCGGTCGTCTACAGGACCCTGACCGCAACCGTTGCGCAGCTCGAGGCTGGAGCGGGGGCTGCAGTGATCTGTGCTGATGCCGAGCAATGGCTACGCCGGCGGGGCGATCAGGCTCCGTTTGACATCATTTTCCTTGATCCGCCGTTTGCCAGCGATGTGCTGCCTGAAATAGTCCCGTTAATCCATGGGCAGGACTGGCTGGCGCCCGGTGGCCTGGTCTATATTGAGACGGCATCGGACGTGTCGGTTGCCGTGCCGCAGGACTGGTCCCGGATAAAGGAACGCTCCGCAGGCGGGGTAGTCTGCCGACTGTACCGGCGCATTTGAGGGCAGCCAGTGAATTGTGTACCATCCGCCACCTTTAGCAGGGAGCCTCCCCGATGAGAACTGTCGTTTATCCCGGGACATTCGACCCGATCACCAACGGTCACATAGATCTTGTCGAACGCGCCTGCAAAATGTTTGACCATGTTGTGGTTTCTATTGCCAAGAGCGAAAAAAAGAAGCCGCTTTTTTCACTTGACGAACGCATCGCACTGGCGAAGGAAGCCCTTGCCCATCTCGGCAATATTGAGGTGGTGGGGTTCGACTATCTGCTGGTCAATTTTGCCCGGGATCGAAAGGCAACCGCCATATTGCGGGGATTGCGTGCGGTATCGGATTTTGAATACGAATTCCAGCTCGCCAATATGAATCGCGCCTTGAACCAGCAGGCGGAAACCATCTTTCTGACGCCTGCCGAGAAACTCTCCTATATCTCCTCATCGCTGGTTCGGGAAATCGCATCCCTCGGCGGGGATATTTCGCCGTTTGTACACCCGGCTGTAGCCCTTGCATTGCGGGAAAAGTTCAGTCCCTGACGGGTATTACCGTTGACAGGCCGGACAGTAGACCGTTGACCGGTTGGACAACCGGCGCTCCCGCAGTGCGGTCTGACAGCGCGGACACGGTTGCCCGACACGACCGTAGACGTTCAGTGACTGGCTGAAGTAACCGGGCTTGCCATCGCCGCCGACGAAATCCCGGAGGGTTGTGCCGCCCTGATCGATGGCGTGTTTGAGGACTTCTCTAATGGTCGTCTGCAATTGCGCGTAGCGCTCGCGGGATACTCTGCCCGCCGGCCGTGTTGGGTGGATGCCGGCCAGGAACAGGGCTTCGTTGGCGTAGATGTTGCCGACGCCTACCACTATCCGGCTGTCCATGACGAAACTCTTGATAGCCACCCGTTTGCCGCGGGATCGCCGCCACAGGTAATCGCTATCAAAGGCATCGCTCAAGGGCTCGGGGCCGAGGTGACGAATGAGCCGGTGTGTGGATGGATTTTCGCACCACAGCCACAGGCCAAAGCGGCGCGGATCGGTATAGCGAAGGGTTTGGCCGGAGGCGAGTCCCAGGTCGATGTGGTCGTGCAGACCCGGCGTCGTGCCTGCGGGAACAAGACGAAGGCTGCCCGACATGCCCAGGTGAATCATGAGATACCCTGTGCTGAACTCAAGCAGAAGGTATTTGCCCCGACGGTGCAGGTTTTGGACCCTCTGGCCGGTTATCAGGGAGCTCAGGTCATCGGCCACCGGGTAGCGTAGCCGGCTGTCCCGCACGTTCAGGCCGGTGACGGTTATTCCGGTTAAATGGGGTGAAATCCCCCTCAATGTGGTCTCAACTTCAGGCAGTTCGGGCACAGGTACTTCTCAACGCTGAAAATTGTCGGCATACTAGCCCTTACACTATGGGCGGGCAATCGGGGGTGATCCAGGGCCTCCTGTTCTCCTTAAGACAGTGTGCAATAACAGGGTAAATCTGTATGATTGCCCGCTCTTAGAACTAAAGGGGTAGGATTTATGGCCTTAGGAAAGCGCAGGGCCGAAGAAGAGTCGCAGATTGACCTGACGCCCATGCTGGACGTCGTTTTCATCATGCTTATCTTCTTCATCGTTACTGCTTCGTTCGTCAAGGAGGCAGGTGTCGACGTCAACCGTCCACCGACGACTGACCAGCCACCACCGGATCAGGCGAACAAAAATATTGTCTTCCATGTTTCCGAATCGGGCGACATCATGCTTGAAGGGCGCCGTATCGATGTGCGCTCCGTGCGTGCAAACGTTGAGCGTATCCATGCCGAGAACCCGGAAGCCAAAGTGATCATCAGTGCAGATCCAAAAGCCAAAACAGAATTGTTTGTGAAGATTTCCGACCAGGCCAGAGAAGCCGGGGTGTACGATATTTCCCTGTCGACCGAAAAGAAATGAAGAGCTGAACCGATCAGCCATAAAAAAGCCCGGCCTGTGCCGGGCTTTTTTATGGCTGATCAAGGAGCGCCAATGGTTACTTGATCTTGGCTTCCTTGTAGGCTACGTGCTGCCGAACAACCGGATCGTATTTCTTGAGTTCAAGCTTCTCCGGCATGGTGCGCTTGTTCTTGGTGGTGGTGTAGTAGTGGCCGGTACCGGCACTGGAAACCAGCTTGATTTTGTCGCGGTTTGACTTTGCCATGGTTCAGTTCTCCTTAGACCTTGATGCCGCGGGCGCGGACATCAGCCAGTACTTTCTCGATGCCATGCTTGTCAATGGTGCGCAGGCCTTTGGTGGATACGCGCAGTTTCACAAAACGCTTTTCGGCCTCGACCCAGAAACGGTGAGTGTGCAGGTTCGGCTCAAAACGCCGACGGGTTTTGTTCTGTGCGTGCGATACGTTGTTACCGGTCATCGGTTTCTTGCCGGTAACCTGACATACTCTGGACATGATCGTGCCTCTACAAGCCTTTTGGGTCGGCAAAAACCAACCGGTTTACCCGCCGGGGACCGACAGGGGTGCGAATTTATGCGGGGGCTCCCGCAGAGAGGCGCGATTTATACCAGAGCAGTGCCCTAAAATCAAACAGATTGGTGCGAAATTCCTCATAGCAACCCCCTTTCCGCCATTGACACCGCACAGCCGGTACCGACAACGATATGGTCCAGAACCCGGACGTCAATGAGCCCTAATGCCTCTTTGAGTCGCCGGGTGATGGATTGGTCATCCCGGCTCGGTTCGGCCACCCCGGAAGGGTGGTTATGGGCGAAGATAACCGCAGAAGCATTGTGGTGCAGAGCTCGTTTTACCACCTCCCTGGGGTATACGCTGGCGCCGTCGATGGTGCCGTAAAACAGTTCTTCACCGGCGATAAGCCGGTGCTGGCTGTCCAGAAACAGGGTGATGAAAACTTCCTGATGGCGGCCGCTGAGGGTGGATTGCACATAGCGGATAACGGTGTCGGGACTGGTAAAGACATTTTCCCGTATCAGCTGCTCACCCAGGTGGCGACGGGAGAGCTCGAGCACCGCTTGTAGCTGGGTGTACTTGGCAGGTCCAAGGCCCTTGGCGGCGGAAAAGGTTTTGAGATCCGCAGCCATCAGCCTGCCCAGGCCGCCGAATTGCCGGATCAATTGACGAGCCAGTTCGACCGCCGAAGTACCGGTGGTGCCTGTGCGCAGAAAGATCGCCAGCAACTCCGCATCTGACAGGGCCGCGGCGCCCCTGGCAAGGAGTTTTTCCCGTGGCCGCTCATCCGCGGGCCAGTCCCTGATCGCCATCCCTGAACCCTCCGACATCCTTTGTCTTCGAAATTTGTCATGGCAATGCTATCGTACACCGTTTGATGATGGGAACAGTCGCCGGTGATGGGTTCGCTGACAAACAAACGGGTGCTGCTGGGTGTAACGGGCGGTATCGCAGCCTACAAGAGCGCCGATCTGGTACGCCGCCTGCAGGACGCGGGTGCCGAAGTGCGGGTCGTCATGACCCCCGCAGCCCGGGAGTTCATCACGCCCCTGACAATGCAGGCACTCTCCGGCAACCCCGTGCACACCTCCCTGCTGGATACTGACGCGGAAGCGGCGATGGGGCATATCGAGCTTGCCCGCTGGGCGGATGTGGTCGTGGTGGCGCCGGCCAGCGCCGACTTTATCGCCAAGCTCGCCGCCGGCGAGGGAGACAATCTGTTGCTGGCGGTGTGTCTGGCGACACCTGCCCAGGTGGCGATTGCTCCGGCGATGAACCAGGGGATGTGGGGCAAACAGAGTACCGAGGATAATCTGCACACACTGCAACGGCGGGGCATGGCCGTTTTCGGTCCCTCGGAAGGTAGCCAGGCCTGTGGCGATGTGGGTCTTGGCCGCATGCTCGAGCCACTGGATATTGTGGCCGCACTCGTGCCCCTGTTCGCCCGGGGGGTACTATCCGGGCGCAAGGTGGTGATAACCGCTGGGCCGACCCGGGAGGCCATTGATCCCGTCCGTTATATTTCCAATCACAGTTCTGGCAAGATGGGCTATGCGCTCGCCGAGGCTGCGGCCGAGGCCGGCGCGGATACCTGGCTCGTTTCGGGTCCGACCGGGCTTCCGTGTCCCGACCGGGTCAATCTGGTATCGGTCACCACCGCTCAGGAGATGCTGGATACCACCCTGGGCCTGATGAACGGTTGCGACCTGTTTGTCGGTGCCGCCGCAGTAGCTGACTACAGACCCAAAAAACAGTGGAGTCAGAAGATCAAAAAGCACAGTGACGCAATGACTCTGGAGTTGGAAAAAAACCCCGACATTATCGCTGCGGTTTCTGCACTTCCTTCCCGGCCGATTACCATCGGCTTTGCCGCGGAAACTGAGCACCTGATCGAGAATGCCACGAAAAAGCGCATCGCCAAGCGCCTGGACGGGGTGATCGCAAACGACGTGTCTCGCAGCGATATCGGCTTCAACAGTGACGACAACCAGGTGACCCTGGTGCTTGATAGCGGTATCGAGGAAATGCCCGTGCTGTCCAAAAATCAGTTGGCGAGGGTGTTGATCGACCGGCTTGCGCAACTGCTCTAGTGCAATCAACAAACCAACCACGAGTGTAGGGAAATCCCGATTGATTACTGGCCACCGGACGAAAGCACCATACTTGCCCCGTCGGATTCTTCTCGCGCTTCTGCTCATTGGCCTGGTTCTGGCGGTGTCTACGCCCCTGCTTTACCGCCTTCTGGTTGAACAACCCCGCCATCAGGCCCTCGAGGGGTTGTTGGCGGATCGCGCGAGCCGTGGCCGTGCGGCCGTTGATGAGTTTGTTTCGGGGGTTACTGACGCCGTCGACCGGCAGTTATCGGAATTGCCCACATCGGCGCCTTCCGGCGCTCCATCTTCAAGCACCGATCCAGAACGAGACCGTCCCGTCGGTTGGCGAGCGCTGACGGACCTGGATGTTCCTGGATTCGATGAAGGCTATCTTATCGCCGCTGACGGGGCTGACTTTCCCCTGCCGACCAACTATCTTGCCCAAACCCTTTATGAACGGGTGTTGAGTGGCGAGATTCCTGACCCGGTGGCCGCCAGAGATACGCAATGGTACCTCTATGTTGCCCGGCCAGTCGCCGGGGAAGCGACGGGGATCGAGGCGGTGGCGTTGTTTCAAGTGCGACTCGATCCACTCAAATCCGCCCTGAAGGATACTTTGGCGGGCACTAACACAAGGCTTTTTCAGTCCGTTGGAGAAGGACGACGGGGTGTTGTGTTTGAGCTCGGACAGCCGCCTGTCCGCGGCCCTGAGAAGGTAGAGGAAACATCCCTCGACCGGTGGCAATTGTCGCTGAGGCCGACCGCGCAACTGCAGGCCGACGCAGCAGTTTCCTGGTGGTATTTTGCGGCTTCTACCACTGTTTTGTGGGGGCTGGCCGTTCTGTTAATGGCACGGTTGGTTCGTCGCAACTTCCAGTGGCGAGACAGGCAGTGGCGAGACAGTGGCGACCCCCGGGCGGCTAAAAAACACAGTATTCCGGAAGATAATCTTTTCACCGAACGTTTTGTCAAGAAGGCGGATTCCGGTACTCCGTCCCCGACCGCACTCCCGGACCGGGAAACCGAGCCGGCTGCCGAGCAACAAACCGAGGTCGCGGACAATAGCGAGCCATTTACACAGCCAGTCGGCAGGGCCGCCGACCCCGCCACCTTTCCTTCCCACGTCTTTCGCGCCTATGACATTCGCGGCCGTGTCGATGACGAAATCGATGAAAAGTTCGCCCAGTTTTTGGGCCGGGTGCTCGGCTCTCAAACGATCCATGCGGGAGAGGAGTCCCTGATCGTCGCCGGCGATGCGCGCCCCTCGACGCCGGCACTTAAATCCGCCCTTATCAAGGGCATATTGAGTGCCGGATGTGATGTCATTGATATCGGCCTGGTGCCGACGCCGGTATTGAATTTTGCCCTCCATCAACATGACAAGGTGCAATCGGGGGTAATGGTGACTGCCAGCCATAACACTGCCGGCGACAATGGCTTCAAGATTTTTGCCCGCCACCACGCCCTTACCAGCGAACGGATTGCGGCGCTTCGGGATGCCATGGCTGGTCGACAATGGGTTACCGGGCAGGGCGCCCTCCATGAAGCGGGGGTGACGGACATTTACCTGCAGACCATCGGCAAGGATATCCTGCCGCCGGAGGGCTTAAAGGTGGTTGTGGAAGGTCTCCATGGCATCACCGGTGAGCTGGCCCCTGCACTGCTGAAATTGCTCGGATGTGACGTTATTGAACTGAACTGTTCGCCCGACGGCGCCTTTGACGGTCGCGGGCCGGACCCCACCCTTGCGGCCAACCTGGAAGAATTGATTCAGACGGTAGAGCTTCAGGGTGCTGACCTCGGTCTGGCATTTGATGGTGATGGCGATCGCCTGGTGGCGGTATCGGGTAGCGGCCGTATCGTCTGGCCGGACGAGTTGCTGATGATTTTCGTCAAGGATGTTCTCATCCGTACGCCGGGCAGTGATGTTATTTTCGACGTCAAAAGTACCCGCCGGCTGCAGGGGTTGATTACCAGTTACGGCGGCAGACCCGTGATGTGGAAGACGGGGCACTCACACATGCATAACAAGATGCTTGAGAGCGGTGCCCCAGTGGGCGGGGAATTCAGCGGCCATCTGTTTTTCAATGACCGCTGGTTTGGTTTTGACGATGCACTCTACGCGGCCGCGCGCCTGCTCGAGATCATAGGTCTGCGCGAGCAGTCCCTGGATGAAATAGTGGCCTCCTTCCCCGAATCGGTTGCCACGGAGGAAATAAAAGTCGCCATGGACGAGGAACAGAAAGACCGTTTTGTCGAACGGCTGGCGTCGGAAGGGGATTTCGGCGACGGCGCGGTGATTACCACCGATGGCCTTAGGGTAGAATATGCAGAGGGTTGGGGTCTGGTGCGAGCGTCTAATACCTCGCCGGCGCTGACCTTGCGATTCGAGGCCGAATCCCGGGGCGAGGTCGAGCGTATACAGGCGCTGTTCAAACGGCAGTTGCACCTGATCGACCCGACGCTCGCTATTCCGTTTTAATCAGTAGAGGTTTCAACTACGCCATGTCATTGTCCCGTGACGCTGCTATCAACACCGCCCGAGTTCTGACCGAAGCGCTGCCTTATATTCAGCGCTTTACCGGCAAAACCATTGTCGTCAAGTTCGGAGGCAATGCGATGGAGGGCGAGGAGCTCAAGCGCAGTTTTGCCCGCGACATCGTAATGATGAAGCTGGTGGGCATGAATCCGGTCGTGGTCCACGGCGGTGGCCCCCAGATCGGACAGCTGCTGGAAGCCCTTAAAATTCAGTCCGAGTTTATCGACGGAATGCGGGTCACGGACAGCCAGACCATGGACGTGGTGGAAATGGTGCTCGGCGCATCCGTGAACAAGGAGATCGTCAGCATGATCACCCGTGCCGGCGGCAAGGCCGTCGGCATCACCGGCAAGGATGGTGAGTTGATCATGGCCAGAAAACTGAAGATCTCACGCAAATCCCCGGAATTGAACGAGCCCGAAATCATTGATATTGGCCAGGTGGGCGAAGTGACGCACATCAATGTCGGTGTCATCGACATGCTGATAAACAGTGATTTTATCCCGGTCATTGCGCCCATTGGCGTCGACGAGGAGGGCCGTTCCTACAATATCAATGCCGACCTGGTCGCCGGCAAAATTGCCGAGTACCTTCAGGCGGAAAAGCTGATGCTGCTGACCAATGTCTCGGGGCTGCAGGACAAGTCTGGCAAGGTGCTCACGGGCCTGTCGACCGCCGAGGTGGACAGGCTGATTGCCGACGGCACCATTTACGGTGGTATGCTGCCCAAGATCACCTGTGCCCTGGATGCGGTCAAGTCCGGCGTCCATACCGCACATATCATTGATGGTCGCGTCAACCATGCGGTGTTACTTGAAATATTCACCGACGAGGGTGTCGGAACCCTTATCACCAATCGTTGAAATCCAATAACAAGCTGGCAGGGAACGCCCTGCCGTCGGAATGACTCGCCATGCTGGAAACCACACCCGCCTCCTCCCGAAAACAGCAGATTCTGGAGGCCCTGGCGAAATTGCTCGAAGGCAGCCCCGATATCCGTATAACCACTGCGCTGCTCGCCAGGGCGGTGGGGGTTTCCGAGGCGGCACTGTATCGGCATTTCCCCAGCAAAACCCGCATGTATGAGGACCTGGTAGCGTTCGCCGAGGAAGCGCTGTTCAGCCGGCTGCGTGCGATTGCCGAAGAGCCCATTACAACCGAGGAATACGGTTACAAATCCCTGTTACTGGTACTCGGCTTTTTCGAGCGCAATCCCGGTATCGCGAGACTGGTTACCGGTGAGGCCATCAGTGGTGAACCCGTTCGCCTGCACCGGCGTATAAGCCAGCTTTTCGACCGCCTCGAAACCGAGTTGAGGCAACGTTTGCGGGACGGGGAATTCAATGAGGGCCTAAAGCTGCGGGATACTCGAACCACCTGCGCGTCCGTGCTGATGGCATTTATTGAGGGCAGAATACGGCAGTTTGTGCGCAGTGATTTCACTCGCTCGATGACGCCGGAGTGGCAGTCTGAATGGGCTTTGTTGCGTCAGGCCCTGTTTGCGGCTTAGTGGACAGTGCCGAGTCTCCTTTCAGCTCGACAAGGCGCCTGGCGTAGAAATCGTACTTGTCGCTTAACGCCTTGCGCTCAACACGACGTTCTTTAAGAACCGCGAGTGCAGATTTTTTTTGCGCTATCAGATCGTTTAGAACTTCAGCCACCGCTTTTGGCACGGGTTCTCCCGCCGCCTGATGACGCGCCGCCCGCTCCCGCAGATCGGATTGGCGCCGTCCGTATTCAGCGATATTGGATTGCACGATTTCAAGTTCCCGGTCGAGCAGCCTGAGGCGTCGCGCCTTGGCCTCTTTTATCTCGTTTACGGTGCTGTAACTGCGCAGGATGTAATCATCCTCCCGCTGNCGTTCCGGGTCNGGNTCCNGTGCTTTCGTTTCAGTTTCTTCGCCGGGCTCTTCACTTTTTGGTGGCACAGTCTCCACGACGCGGCCACTGGCGGTGACGATATCGTAGCCGTTGGGTATCAGTTCCGGGGGGATGGTGTAGTTGATTACCTGAATGCCGTTGGCGTCCCGGTAGCGGTAGAACGTCTTGGGGCCGCCGTCGTCTTTCGCCGCCGCAAGGGGGCACGTCAGGGCGGTAAAAATGGCGGCGATAATCAGATGTCGGTGTTTCATTCAGACTCCATAGCGTTCCCGGTAGTCCCGGATTTGGGTCACGATTTGATCGTTGCCGCCCCGATCTTCCAGAAAACCGATAACGTGTTCAATGGCGACGATACTGATGACCGGGATCCCGTAGTCCCGTTCGACCTCCTGGATCGCCGACAATTCGCCGCTGCCCTTCTCCTTGCGATCCAGGCCGACGACCACCCCCGCCGGTTTGGCGCCGGCCTGTTCGATCAGGCCCATCACCTCGCGAATGGCCGTGCCCGCAGTAATGACGTCGTCGATGATTAACACCCGCCCCTCCAGTGGCGCGCCGACCAGGGATCCGCCTTCGCCGTGCGCCTTTGCTTCCTTGCGATTGAAACAATAGGGCACGTTGATATTGTGATCGTTGGCAAGGGCCACCGCCGTGGCCGCAGCCAGGGGAATGCCTTTGTAGGCCGGCCCGAACAATACATCGAATTCGATCTCGGAAGCCATGATCGCCTCGGCGTAACAGCGGCCAAGGATGGCCAGTGCACGACCGTTGCAAAACAGTCCGGCGTTGAAAAAATAGGGGCTGGTGCGACCGGACTTAAGGGTAAAGGAGCCGAACTTAAGCGCCTGCTCCTCGAGGGCGAGGTCGACAAACCGGACCTGATAATCGTTCATCAATACAACCTATGGCTTTTATAGAGATGCTTGCTTTTTCTCACGGGGAAGTCTCGGTTATCATACACGCTGTGTTATTTAGGGGCGAACATGAGAATTATCAGTCTTTCAGTCGATGGCATTTTCCAGGCTTCCCATCGCGGTCTCTACGAGTGGCTGGCAAACCAGGACGCAGACGTAATCTGTCTTCAGGATCTGCGTGCCCAGGAACCGGAGATCGCCGACCGGGATGAGTTTATGCTGGACGGCTACTTTTCCTACTTTTTCGATTCGCCCAAACCCCATACCAACGGTGTTGCCATCTACACCCGGCAGGCGCCGAAGGCCATCGTCTTTGGTTTTGGCCTGCCCTGCGGGTTGGACATGGATGGGCGTTACCTGCAAGCGGATTTCGATCACATCAGTATCGGCTCCCTGATGGCACCCGGCGCCGTCGCTGGCGAGGCGAGTCAGGAAGCCAAGGACCAGTTCTACCGTGAGCTTCAGGCACATCTGGATAAGGTGACGCGCAAAAAGCGCCGTTACATTATTTGCGGCAATTGGGAAATGGCCCATTCGGAAATCGACCTTGAAAACCCAGAGGCACATTTGGGGGAGTCCGGTTTTCTGCCCCATGAGCGCCAGTGGCTCGATCAACTCTACAACCAGGTCGGTTACGCAGACGCATTCCGGCGCGGCAATACCGATCGGGATGAGTTCAGCTGGTGGCCCTCGGGTGTTCTTCAGCGAGGGGATGGCTGGCGCACCGACCTGCAGGTCGTGTCAAAGGATCTGGCCAAGCTGGTGGAGTATGCCGTGGTCTATAAAGCCAATGCCTTTTCCAGTCACGCCCCCGTGATAGTCGATTACGATATCGAGGAACTCTGAGTCCCGGCTCCCCGAGAATACAAAACCCCGCATTGGCGGGGTTTTTTTGCCTGCTGTTTCAGTGTCACTTTCCAGGCTGTGCAAGGGCCATTCGCTGTACTTTGACAAGATCGGCAATGCCCCGTTTGGCCAGCGACAACATGGCGCTAAACTCTTCCTCCGAAAAAGGCGCCCCTTCCGCGGTGCCCTGCACTTCGATAAAGCCCCCCTCGCTGTTCATAACCACGTTCATATCGGTTTCGGCACCGGAGTCTTCAATGTAATCGAGGTCCAGCACCGGTACCCCCTTGAAAATACCCACTGACACCGAGGCAATCATGTTCTTTAGCGGGTCGACCTTGAAGGGTTTGCGGTTGCCGATGGAGTTGATGGCATCCACGAGGGCGACGCAGCCGCCGGTAATCGACGCGGTGCGTGTACCGCCATCGGCCTGAATGACATCGCAGTCGATGGTGATGGTGTTTTCGCCCAGGGCGGTCAGGTCGACGGCGGAACGCAATGAGCGGCCGATCAGGCGCTGGATTTCGAGGGTTCTTCCCCCCTGTTTGCCGCGGCTCGCCTCACGGCCCATCCGTTCGCCCGTGGAGCGGGGCAGCATGCCGTATTCGGCGGTTATCCAGCCCTGGCCCGAGCCGCGTAAAAACCGGGGCACGGAAGGCTCGACGCTGGCTGTGCAGATGACCTTGGTATCCCCGAATTCAACCAGCACAGAACCTTCTGCATGTTTGGTGTAATTGCGGGTCAGGCGCACGGGGCGGAGTTGTTCAGGGCGGCGGCCACTGGGTCGGGTCATGATCAATCCTTGCTGTCGGGTGTCAATTAATGTCGGCGGCCATTGTAACGGATTTGCGCGTGTCATCGTTCCCGCGGGCTCTGTTACACTCATTTGCCTTTCAAATACAGGATTTTTCCATGCCCAATAGTATGACCGCCTATGCCCGTGCCAGCTGTCAGGGCGATTGGGGAAGCCTGAGCTGGGAAATCCGTTCCGTTAACCATCGTTATCTGGAGGCCAGCTTCCGTCTCCCCGAAACCCTGCGGGACCTGGAGATGGCCCTCCGTGACAAAGCCCGGCAACAACTCAGCCGCGGCAAGGTCGATTGCCTGTTGCAGCTCAAGCTCAACACCGAGGCCGAGGGCATATCGGTCAACATTGAACGCGCCCGCACACTGGTGGACGCGGCGCGGACCATCGGTGATCTCATCGACGATCCGGCTGCCGTTTCGCCCCTCGATATTCTCCGGCAGCCCGGGGTCATGGCGGAGCGTGAAGTGGATACTGAAGTCCTGAAAAGCCGTACCCTGGCGCTTTTCGAGCAGGCGCTGGAGGAGTTGAATCAGAACCGCGCCATTGAAGGAGACAAGCTGGGCCAGTTTATCCTCCAGCGCCTGGACGGTGTGCGTGGCGAAGTTGGCAAGGTGCGCCGCCGTATGCCCGCAATTCTCGACGCCCAGCGCCAGCGGTTACTTGACCGTATCCGGGACCTGGTTTCCGAGCCGGACATGGACCGGTTCGAGCAGGAGGTGGTGTTCATCGCCCAGAAAGCGGATGTCGATGAAGAGCTGGACAGGCTGGAGGCACACCTTTCGGAAATTGAGCGGGTGCTTGCGACAGGTGGCGCCATCGGGCGCCGCCTGGACTTCCTGATGCAGGAGCTCAATCGGGAGGCCAACACCCTGTCCTCAAAATCCCTGGCGACGGATACGACCCTGTCGGCGGTGGAGCTGAAAGTACTGATCGAGCAGATGCGGGAGCAGATTCAGAACGTTGAATGATGTTCATTGGTGTTCGATGTTGTTCTTCATGGCATTATAAATCAAAGAATTATGTAGTTTTGACGGTCATGGCGTTCGTGTAAGTTCTCCAATTTTGGGTAGTGATGGGTAGTAAATTGGGGAGTATTTTGTCGCTATATTGTGTCGGCGAGATTGTACTCTGCAATTCTTTGAGGCAGGAAGGCGGTCAAGCTACACGACAAAACCGTCAAGAAACTGATCAAAAATAAGCCATCCGTGCGGCGTACTGAGGGCAATGGTCTCTATCTAATTACCCCTAAGCGCGGCGTTGCCTGTTGGATGCTGAGCTATCCCCCCCAAGCTACTAAGCTCCGGCGCGATACACCATTGGCAAGGCGGGCAACTGGTCGCTGGCCGACGCCCGTGACTAGGCCGCTCGACTGCGGCTGGTCATCAGGCAGTGCCGGCAGTTTCTGGCAGCGATTCACCAGCAAGCAGACGTGGAGCAAGCCAGGTACCGCTATCGGCGCAGCGGCTCTGTGACCACTTCTGGTCCCACAACGTCGCGCATCGTATCGATAGTACGCCCGGCTATCCCGGGCACTTCGGCTGCCGCGTTCGACTCAGAAAAAGAAAACTGGAATTGTCCTGGTACTACAACCGCTTTATCTCGAAGAAGAGTGGCGAGGGCCGATCAGTGTTCAGTGAGTACATCCGCAAAGAAGGTCGGTATCGCTACCACAAATCAGCCTTCACGCGAGCCCAGGACTGGGAGCAACCGCTCATCATGGAAACTGAGGACGGTTTTGAAATGTTGCGAAGGCTCA
>PABE01000135.1 GCA_002702725.1 Porticoccaceae bacterium | reverse complement strand
TCGACCAGGCACAAATCGTTTGCGGCCTGATCACCGAAGCCGGACTCAACGAACAGGCCATCATGGGGAAGATCAGCCAGGGCCGAACGCGGGATGAACTCCAGGTTCGGGATTTCTGGCTGCCTATCAACAAAGTGATGGCCATCGATTACAAGGATCTCAGCCGTTACTCCGTGGGCAGAATCATCGATCTGCTCAGGGAGGAAAGACAACCCTTGATGCTGGTGGTCGACCGGGATGATCACCTGGTGCGGGGCATCCTGTCCGCCAGCGAGATCGCCCGGCGCCTGCATCGGGCGGTTGAAATCGAAATGGATTCCTCCTTCAGCGACATTTTCGACGCCGTGATGCATTGAAAAAGCCCTTTCCTTGTGTGTAAAACGCCAAGGACGGCGTCTCCCTTCCAGGCGCCCTGGTTATACCAGGGTCCTGGCTTTTAACAGTTGCAACAAACGGTGCAATCCCTGCCCCCGGTTGGTGGTTTTCCAGGCCAGATACAGCGCGTCCTGCAGGTGAACACCACTTACCGCCAGTGTCACCAGCTCCCCTGCCGCCTCGAGCGGCGCCACCACTTCCCTGGGTAAAAAGCCAACACCGATACCGGCCTTCTGGGCAGAAATCTTGTGGGCAAAGGTCTGGACATAGAAGTGGCTGTCCCGGTTGAGCAGCCGGTTGGCCCTCGGGACACTGGTTCGGGAGCTGTCGTGAACTATCACCATGCGGTACCGGCTGATCTGTTCGACGCTGACCGGCTGATTCTCCCGGGTCAGTGGATGATCCGGGCTGACTGCCAGCACCCGGTCAATATTCCCCATCGGTTCGACACGGATACCCTGCCAGGGGGGTATCGGATCAGGGGCGCCGATTGCCAGTTGGACCCGGTCCTGAATCAAGGCCTCCCAGGCGCCCCCCAGCACTTCTTCGCACAGGTCGATCTCCACGGAGGGGTTTTCGGCCAGAAATTGCGCCAATACCTGCATCACGGGGTCCGGGGCTAAGAGGGCATCCATGGCAATCTTGATCCGGGGCTCCCATCCCCGGGCCAGGGTGACCGCTTCGTCGGCAAGCTGGGTCGTAACCGTCAGTAATTCGCGACCCTTCTCGAGAAGTAAGCGGCCGGCGGGGGTAAATACCGCGCGTCGCCCCTGACGGACAAACAGGCTCACCTCCAGTAACGCCTCGTGCTTTTGAATGGCGTAGGACAGGGCCGACGTGACTTTGCCCAATTCTTCCGCAGCTGCGGCAAAACTGCCCCGCCGGTCAATGGCGTCCAGAATTTCGAACAATTCCAGGGTAATAGCTGTTTTCATTGTTCAATAAATTTGAAGGAATTGGTCTTTTCTAGCCCCTTATTCACGGCTAGTCAACCAGCTAAGCTATTTCTGAATTCAAACCAGACGACAGGACTTTCGCCATGAACGCTCGATATGCACTTTTCAGCGCCCGGGATGGCTATGACGACCTCGCTCTGCGCCTGCCCGCGAGCATCATTTTTATCGCCCACGGCGGCCAGAAGCTTTTTGGCTGGTTCGGTGGATACGGCCTTGAAGGCACCGCTCAGTGGATGGCCTCGATTGGTCTCGAACCCGGTCTGCTCATGGCGACACTGGCCGGATCGGCGGAGTTTTTTGGCGGCCTTCTGCTGCTCGTCGGGCTACTCACCCGACCGGCAGCGATGGTCCTGGCGGTGACCATGGCCGTCGCGATCGCGACCGTCCATCTGAGCAACGGCCTTTTCATGAGCAACAACGGGTTTGAGTTCGGGCTCGCCCTGTTGGGCATCAGTGCCGCACTGGCCCTGCTCGGTGCCGGGACCCTGAGCCTGGATAGGCTCATGGGCCATGTCGACAACGCCAATCGCGCCACCCGATAGAGGAAGGAGGATCCGATGCACACGCTGCTCATTCAAACCAGCCCGAGGGAACAGGATTCCATCAGCCGCCGGCTCGCCGATTACCTGACGGAACAACTGAGCTGCTCGACACTCACACTAAGAGATCTGGCCGAGGATTCTCTGCCCACACCGGTGCGCCAGGACCTGCTGGCCCTGCACAGCGGCAGTGGGGATGGCAGTCCGGCGCTGGCCGGCCTTCGGCAACTTGAGGACAGGTTGATCGGGGAATTGATGGTCGCCGACACCCTGGTCATGGGCATAGCGATGCACAACTTTTCCGTCCCGGTTGTCCTCAAACAATGGGTGGATTATGTCTGCCGGGCCGGCAAGACCTTTCGCTACAGCGAAGACGGTCCCCGGGGCCTGACGGGGATCAGCGATGCGTTTCTGGTCACCGCCACCGGCGGCGCACCGGTGGGCGGCACGATGGACTTTGCCACCGGTTATATGGCGCACATCGCCCATTTTCTCGGGGTCAGGCAGGTGCATGTCATTGATGCCGGTGGCTCCAAAGGGACGCCGGAAGCGACCCTCGCACGGGGTCGGTTGCAGATCGACCGGCTTCTGGACAACCACCTGACGTTAGCGGTGTAGAGAGGAGGCAACGATGGGACTTTTACAAAACGGAAAATGGGTCGACCAATGGTACGACACAGACGCCAGCGGCGGGGATTTCAAACGCCAGGAAAGCCGGTTTCGGAACTGGATCACTCCGGACGGAGGCCCGGGTCCCGATGGCCAACGCAGCTTTCCGGCACAAAGCGGTCGCTATCACCTGTTTGTCTCCCTGGCCTGTCCATGGGCCCACCGGACACTGATCTTCCGGACCCTCAAGGGGCTGGAATCCCATATCGACATCACTGTGGTGCACCCCCTGATGCTGGAAAACGGCTGGGAATTCGGCGCCGGAGGCGATCCGCTATACGGGCTGGATTTTCTATACCAGCTGTACCTGAAAGCGGACCGGGGGTATGAGGGTCGGGTGACGGTCCCTGTACTCTGGGACAAGGAAACGGAAACCGTTGTCAACAACGAGTCGGCGGACGTCATCCGCATCTTCAACAGCGCATTCAATGACCTGACCGGTAATCGTGATGATTATTATCCGTCAGCACTGAGATCGGAGATCGACAGCATCAACCAACGAGTCTACGACACCGTCAACAACGGCGTGTATCGGGCCGGCTTCGCCACCCGCCAGGAGGCGTACGAGCAAGCCTACGACAAGCTGTTCGAGAGCCTGGACTGGCTGGAAGATCGACTCGCCGGTCAAACCTACCTGCTCGGCGACAGGATCACCGAGGCGGACTGGCGCCTGTTCACGACTCTGGTTCGCTTCGACGCGGTTTACCATGGTCACTTCAAATGCAATCGCAACAAGATTGCCGAATTCAGCAACCTCAGTCGCTATCTGAAACAGCTCTACCATCAACCCGGTATCGCCGCTACAGTGAACATGGCTCACATCAAAGCGCACTATTACGGCAGTCACAAAACGATTAATCCCACCGGCATCATTCCCGTGGGGCCGACACTGGCATTCACCGACCGGTGAGGTTCTGTTCCCGGCACGAGGATTGCCCAACACACACTGACAGGAGGAGCGAATCCGGATGCAGAAAGCACTGAACCACAGCAACTTCATGGACGGTGTAAAACGCCGTAACCCGGGAGAACCGGAGTTTCATCAGGCGGTCAGTGAAGTGGCCAGGGATCTGATTCCCTTTGTGAAAACACGCCCGGAATACGAGGACGCACAAATACTCGAGCGGTTGACGGAGCCCGACCGCATCATCAGCTTTCGCGTTGCCTGGCAGGACGACCAGTGCAACACCCGGGTAAACCGGGGGTTTCGGGTACAGTTCAACGACGCCATCGGACCCTACAAGGGCGGCTTGCGTTTTCACCGGGATTTGAACCTGAGCGTTTTGAAATTCCTGGGGTTTGAGCAGATTTTCAAAAACAGCCTGACGGGACTGGCCCTGGGGGCAGCCAAGGGGGGCGCCAATTTCAATCCCCGCGGCAAATCAGACAACGAAATCATGCGCTTCTGTCAGGCGTTCATGATCGAGTTGTATCGGTATATCGGCCCGGATATTGATATTCCCGCCGGGGATCTCAATGTCGGCAACCGCGAAATCGCCTTCCTGTTCGGCCAGTACAAGCGCTTGACCCACCGTTTTAACGGCGCGCTCACCGGCAAGTCGCTTTCCCTGGGCGGCAGCCACCTCCGCCCGGAGGCGACAGGTTACGGCTGTGCCTATTTCATGAAACACATGCTCAACCACCGCAACGATTCCCTGGACGGCAAGACCTGCGCGGTCTCCGGCGCCGGAAACGTTGCCCTGCACTGCGCCGAGAAGCTGATCGATCTGGGTGCGCGTGTCGTCAGCCTGTCCGATAGTAACGGCACCCTCTATGTAAAAAATGGCCTCGACCGGGAATCCCTCGATCTTATCAAGGCTGCGAAACTGAACAGGAAAAAGCCCCTGAGCGCACTTGCCGACGAGCTGAAGCTTCAGTATCAGGCAGGACAAAAACCCTGGGCGCTGCCCTGCGACCTGGCCTTCCCCTGTGCCACGGAAAACGAGCTCGACGGACAGGACGCAAAAGCGCTGGTCGATAACGGCTGTCAGGCCATCGCCGAGGGTGCCAACATGCCACTGACCGCCGACGCTCAGGAAATAATAGAACAGGCGCGGCTTCTGTATGCCCCGGGAAAGGCCGCCAACGCCGGGGGTGTTGCCGTTTCGAGCCTGGAGATGAGCCAGAACACCACAGGGCTCTACTGGTCCGTAGAGGAGGTTGAACACCGGCTGGAGGCGATCATGGAGCATATCCACCTGGAATGCCTGTGCCAGGGTGACGGCAAAAACTACGTGGACTATGCACGGGGAGCGAACATCGCCGCCTTCATCAAGGTCGCCGATGCCATGCTTGCCTACGGTGTCGTCTGAGCATCGCTGACTTTGCCCATACCTTCGGCCATGTGCCGGTTGCCCGCAGTGGCGCATTGGCATTAGCATACCGCCAGCCCGAGCCTATTGATTATGGAGAAACCCCCAATGTCCCCTGTTGCCCGCTCACGTTTTTTGCTGATCGCCGCTGTCCCCTTGCTTCTGACCGCTTGCACCTGGGTCAAAGTCTCTCCGGAGGCCCAGGAGGTGGTCGTGGTGCCGGGCAATCGGGTGACCGGCTGCCAACGGATCGGGGTCGTGTCGAGCTCCGTTAAAGCCACGATCATGGCAATTTCGCGGGACAGCACCAAGGTGCGCAATGAACTGGATGACCTGGCCCGGGGACAGGCGGTAGCCATTGGCGCCAATACCCTGGTACGCGAATCCATCAACGAGGGCAAGGGGCGCTACGTTGCCTACAAATGCCCATGAGCCTCTTCCCCTTTACACTCCCAATACCTGAAGCACGTGCGTGCCGGGGTTATACTATCGGGCCCTCTCCGCACCGAGATCGACCATGACCCAGGACGCCCTGAAAAAAGCCGTTGCCCAGTCCGCGGTGGAACATACCCTCGAGCGAATTGACGCCGACAGCATCGTCGGCATCGGCACCGGTTCCACCGCCAACTTTTTCATCGATCTGCTCGCCGCCCATCGGGGCAAGTTTGCCGGCACGGTTGCCAGCTCCGAGGCAAGCGCGCAGCGCCTCAAGGAACACGGTATCCCCGTCTATGATCTCAATGCCGTGAATGAGGTCGTCGTCTACGTGGACGGCGCCGACGAGACCAACCCGCGCCTGGAACTGATCAAGGGTGGTGGTGCTGCGCTGACCCGGGAAAAAATCGTTGCTGCGGTGGCCAAGGAATTCATCTGCATCGCCGATGACAGCAAATGGGTTGACCACCTGGGCACCTTTCCCCTGCCGGTGGAAGTAATCCCCATGGCCCGCAGTCATGTCGGTCGGGAAATCGTCAAACTGGGCGGCGATCCCGTCTACCGACAGGGCGTGGTCACCGATAATGGCAACGTCATCATCGACATTCACCACCTGCACCCCATAGGCTCCGCCCGGGCCCTGGAAGAGAAGCTCAATAATATCGTTGGTGTTGTCACCAATGGTCTGTTTGCCCTGCGTCCCGCGGATGTGTTGCTCCTGGGCACCCCGGATGGGGTCAAAACCCTTCGCGCAGAGGGTTAACGGTCGGCTAACGGGCCGGGCTATTCGTCAACCCGGCTTGCCATCCACCCGACGCCTAAACAGCACCGGAGCATAGGCCAGCACAAAGAGCACAAAGGCGACAATCCAGGCAATCTGGGCAAGCGCGACCCACTGGGGAGTACTGGCCGGCATCGCCAGCGGCAGCAGCACGCGGAGAACCGCCGCCAGCACCATGAAACATAGCGCCACTGCCACCACCCGCGGCGGGTTATGGACATCTCGGCCGGTATGGCCCAGGGCAACCCGGCACATCATGGACAGCGTCACCAGGCCGATGCCGCCCGCGGCAAAGGCATGTACCACCAGGTATGGGCTTATGGCCAACCAGGGAGAGAGCGCCGCCAGTAAAAAGCCGAGATCCACGAACACCAACGCCAGGTAAAGGCTCCATAGCAGGGGCCGGGACCAGATGCCCCGGGTGTACCAGTTCATCAGCCGGCCGGTGTGACAGACAAACGCGGCGGCAGCCAGTACTGCGGACAGCAGCGGCGGCCCCAGCAGCACCTGGTTGACACCGTAACCGACCACCGCGGCAAGCACTATCCGATCCATTTGCGGTGACTGGCGCAGGGTGACGCTATAGCCAACCCCCCTTTCGGTGAATGATGGCACTACCCGGCGACCCATGACCAGAATCAGCACCAGTACCAGGTAAAAAGCGCCGTAGATCATCGCCGAAACCAGTTCCCCCTTGCCCTCGACAAGACCGATCAGGACCCCGATTTCGGCCAGGCTCAAGGCACCTACAACCGCCAGAATGCCCGACTGTCGCCACTGGCGAACGGCAAAAATTCGCTGGCCAATGCCCAGGGTAAAGGTGAGCAGAAAGGCGATATTGAACAGCACTCCCGTGATGACGAGCGCACCGCCCAGGGCCAGGAAGACCCGCGCTGCCAGCCACAGCAGCGCCAGGACAGCGAGGTGCCATCCGTCCGGGGTTTGCAGTCCCGTCCAGTTTTTTACCGACGTCAGCAGAAAGCCGGCGATCACCGCTGCGGCATAGCCAAACAACATCTCGTGGCCATGCCATTGAAACAAGGTAAATATCCCGGGGTTAAAGGCCACATGCCCGAAATACACCAAACCCCAAAGGGCCATTGCCAGCATGGCCCACACCCCCGCAAGGAGGAAGAACGGGCGAAACCCGAGGGCTAAGATGGCGATTTCAGGGGCGCTGTTGTCAGGATCGTGCTGTTCTACTGTCATGGCATCCCCTCGATATGTTCAACCTTCCAGTTCCGCCCAGCGCTCGTAGTACCGTTCAAGCTGAGCGTGCAGATCGGCCATCTGCGTCAGTGTCGACTCAATGGTTTCCTGGGGTTGCTGGTAAAAGTCCGGGTCGGACACCCTGGCCCCGACCGAGGCGATTTCCTGCTCCAGCGTCTCGATCAGGGCCGGCAGGCTATCGAGCTCACGCTGCTGCTGATAACTGCGTTTCTTTCTCTCCGGGCGTCCGGGGTTTTCGGGTGGCGTTGCTGGACCCGATTCCCTGGCCTCCAGCCTGGCCTGACCACTTTTCCCGTTCTGACTCGATCCGCTGAGCGGAACCAGACGCCCCCCCTTGGCAACCCAGTCGGAATAACCACCCACCTCTTCACTTATCCGGCCATCTTCGCCAAATACCAGAATACTGGTCACAACATTGTCCATAAACTGGCGGTCGTGGCTGACCAGCAGCAGGGTGCCCTCGAAATTGATCAGAATGTCCTCGAGCAGTTCCAGGGTTTCGATATCCAGGTCATTGGTGGGCTCGTCCAGCACCAGCACGTTGGCCGGCTTGCTGAACAGCTTGGCGAGGATGGCGCGGTTCTGCTCCCCCCCCGACAGGGCCTTGACCGGGGTGCGAATTCGATCGGGGGTGAACAGAAAGTCTGCGAGGTAACTGACGCCGTGGCGATCCTTGCCGTTGATGGTGATAAATTCCCGCCCCTCACAGATGTTGTCCATGAGGTTGCGCTCCGGATCGAGCTGCTGGCGCAACTGGTCGAAATAGGCGATTTCCAGTTTGGTGCCATGGCGAACCTGGCCGGACTGGGGTTCGATCTCCCCCAGAATGATTTTCAGCAGTGTGCTTTTGCCGGCACCGTTGGCGCCCACCAGGCCGATGCGATCACCGCGAATAATGGTGGTGCTGAAGTGGCTGATGACCGTGCGGCCACCGTAGCTCTGGCTGACATCCTTCAACTCGGCGACGATTTTGCCCGACTGACTAGCCGACTCGGCGCCGAAGTCAGCCCGCCCGGTGCGCTCCCGGCGCTCCACCCGTTCCCGGCGCATGGCCTCCAGCGCCCTTACCCGACCCTCGTTGCGGGTGCGCCGCGCTTTAATACCCTGGCGAATCCATTTCTCCTCCTCCGCCAGTTTCTTGTCGAACAGGGCATTGGCGCGATCTTCCGCCGCCTGCTGCTGTTCCCGGAAGTCGAGAAAACTGCGGTAATCCCCTTCCCATTCGTGGAGATGTCCGCGATCGAGTTCAATAATTTTATTGGTCACCCGCTGGAGAAACTGGCGATCGTGGGTCACCAGTAACAGGGCACCGCGATAGTCCTGAATCTGCTTTTCCAGCCACTCGATGGAGGGAATGTCCAGGTGGTTTGTCGGCTCATCCAGAAGCAGTATATCGGGCTCGACCACCAGCGCCCGGGCCAGCGCCACCCGGCGGTGCCAGCCCCCGGACAGGGTTTTCATCGCCGCATCGGGGGGCAGATCCAGCTGTGTCAACACCGTGTCCACCCGCTGCTGCAGATTCCAGCCATCCGCCGCTTCCAGTTGTTGCTGGACCTGTTCCAGGACTTTCAAATCCGGGGCGGGCTGCTGGGTCAGCTCGTGGTAGCGGGTGAGCAGATCGCCCACCGCTTCCAGGCCGTGGGCGACCACATCGTAGACGGTCCTGTCATCCGCCTCGGGCAAGGTCTGGCTCAGGCTGGCTATTCTGACCCCCGGTCTCAACCAGCGGTCACCGCTGTCGGCGGCGAGATCGCCGGCAATCAACTTCATCAGGCTGGATTTGCCGGCGCCATTGCGACCGAGCAAACCGATACGATTGCCCTTGCGCAGGGTAAAGTCGACCTGGTCGAGCAGAATATGGCTGCCGAAGTGAAGCGACAGGTTAGTCAGGGTGAGTAAGGGCATCGCCGGGATCAATTGTTGTATGATCGCTGATTTTAACACTCATCGGGGCCGCACCTGGCTCCGATATGCAACTTCTGTCAATGGAAAACGGGACGGCCGTTATGATCTACAATCTGGGAAACCGCACCGTCACCACCAGGGGTGAGTATTTCATCGCTCCGGGCGCCGCCGTGATCGGCGATGTCGAGATCGGCCACCGGGCCAGCATCTGGTTCAACGTCGTGATCCGCGCCGACAATGATCGGGTGGTCATCGGCGATGAAACCAACGTCCAGGACGGCTCGGTGCTGCATGTCGACGACGACTGCCCGATCGTTATCGGACAGCGGGTGGTGGTCGGTCACAAAGTGATGCTGCACGGCTGCACCATCGGCGACGGCTCCCTGATTGGCATGAACGCGGTGGTACTCAGCGGCGCCAGGATCGGGGCCGGCTGTCTGATTGGCGCCAACACCCTGATTCCGGAAAATGCCGAAATACCCGATGGCTCACTGGTTATCGGTTCGCCCGGTCGCATCAAACGCCAGCTAACGGAAAAGGAAAAGGCGGATATCCTCGACGGGGCCGACCACTATGTGAAAAAGGCCGCGTTGTTTCGGGAGCAGCTGATACCCGTTGAATGAGAGAGGGATGACACAGGTGACCGGGGGGGTTGAGCCGTGAGAATTCACTACCTGCAACATGTGCCCTTTGAAGGCCTGGGCAGTATGGCGCCGTTCCTTACCCGCAACGGCCATTCCCTGTCGCGAACGGCACTCCACGAAGACCAACCACTACCCGACATCACTGCATTCGACGCACTGATTGTGATGGGCGGCCCCATGGGTGTGCACGACGAGGACCGCCACCCCTGGCTGCACCGGGAAAAAAGCTTTATTGGTCAGGTTATCCGCGATACCGACAAACCAGTGCTCGGTATTTGCCTGGGCGCCCAGTTGATAGCGGCGGTTCTCGGCGCAGCGGTAACCCGCAATCGGCATCGGGAAATCGGCTGGTTTCCGCTGGCCCTCGACCCGGTGTTCAAACGCAGCCGTTGGGGCGACGCCCTTAGCGACGGCCAGAGCGTGTTCCACTGGCACGGCGACACCTTCGAGCTACCCGACCGGGCTTTGCCAGTCGGCAGCAGTGCCGCCACCCGNNATCAGGGTTTTGTTGTCGATGACCGGGTGCTGGGCCTGCAATTCCACCTGGAAACCACCCCGGANGGTGCCGNNGATCTGATTGCCGAGTGTGGCGATGAACTGGACGGCAGCCGGTTCGTCCAGAATGCCGGNNAGATTACCGGNNAGCCATCGCGCTTTGCCGCCGCAAACCAGGCCATGGCGACCCTGCTCGATNTCTGGCTGGCAACCCCNNGCAGGGNGTNGCGATGACCNCAGAGCCGGCCCTGGGGCGATCAAAACGCTACGCCGCTTTCAGCGACAGCGATATTATCGAATTGTCCCGCCACCCCTTGAACGACAAGGACCGCTATTACCTGCTGCAGGAAATAAGCTATCGGGATCTGTCACATCAGGTCGCACAGGCAGAGAAGACCGGTCGCCCCACGCCACCACTGTGGAAACGCCTGTTCAGGGGGTTTTCGCTGCT
Organism: Porticoccaceae bacterium; assembly: GCA_002702725.1. Classification (GTDB taxonomy): domain Bacteria; phylum Pseudomonadota; class Gammaproteobacteria; order Pseudomonadales; family Porticoccaceae; genus NAT127. The sequence goes on along the minus strand of PABE01000135.1, from coordinate 49,357 downwards.
GCTCTCCCTGGTATTTCTGATCAGAATGTTCCGGGGCTATTTTGGCTGACGGACGTCGCCGGCCTTAACCCTCGAACAGGTCGTCGATTGACAGGTAGCGTTCGCCGGTGTCGTAGCTGAACACCAGCACCTGACTGCCCGCGGGGATCTCCGGCAGTTTTTGTGCCACCGCCGCCAGGCTGGCGCCGGAGGAAATCCCGACGAAGATGCCTTCCTCCCTGGCGCAGCGGCGGGCCATGTCGAAGCTGTCCTCCTCGTTCACCTGGATTACACCGTCGAGGATGTCCGTGTTCATGATTTCAGGCACAAAGCCGGCACCGATACCCTGGAGGCGATGCAACCCCTTTTCGCCACCGCTGAGTACCGGCGATTTCTCCGGTTCGACGGCAAACACCTTCAGGTTCGGATAGGCCGCCTTGAGCACCTCGGCACAACCGGTGATATGGCCGCCAGTACCGACACCGGTAATCAGATAATCGAGGCCGTCGGGGAAGTCTCTCAGAATTTCCTCGGCGGTTTGCTCCCGGTGGACCTTGACGTTGGACGGATTGGAAAACTGCATCGGCATCCAGCTGTTGGCGTGCTCGTTCAGCAATTGTTTTGCTTTTTCGATGCACCCACCCATGCCCAGTTCTTTGGCCGTCAACACCAGTTCGGCACCCAGGGCCTTCATATATTTGCGCCGCTCGATGGACATGGATTCCGGCATGGTCAGGATCAACCGGTAGCCCTTCACCGCGCAGACCATGGCCAGGGCGATGCCCGTGTTACCCGACGTGGGTTCGATGATGACCGTGTCCGGTTTGAGCAACCCCTGGGCCTCGGCGTCTTCGATCATCGAGAGCCCGATACGGTCTTTGATACTCGCGCCCGGATTGGCCCGCTCGGTTTTCATCCAGACGTCGCTGCTGCCTGTGAACAGGCGGTTAATGCGGATAACCGGCGTATCGCCGATGGTGTCGAGAACGGTGTTGTATTTCATGACTTGAGCTCCTGCTCGCGGTGATGGTGATGTGCAGCAATCAAATACCTTTCGGGTACAACTTCCCCTCCCCTTCGGGACGCTGCTTGAAGCGTTTGTACTCCCACTGGTACTGCTCGGGGGCCATTCGGGCACTCTGTTCGACGAGGCGGTTCATGGCGGCCACGCCAATTGCCGGGTCCTTATCGTATATCGCTTTCTCAGGCTCGAGGACTTCAATAACAAAACCCCCAGGTACACGGCGGGCAAAAGCGAGCAGCACCCGAGCGTCACCCCGATGCTGAAGATTGTGTACCAGGGTCATGGTCAAGGCCTGGATACCAAAAAAGCGCGCGAATATACCTCCGCTCCGGTCCGGCTCCATATCCGGCAGAATTCCGGTGACCTCGCCGCGCTTCAGGGCTTTGATCAGGGCACTGACACCCCGGAGGTCCGTCGGGACCAGTTTTGCACCTGCCTTGCCGCGGCCCGCCTTTACCAACTCCTCCAGTTTAGCCTGTCTCGGTGGTTGGTAAAGGATGGTGGTCGGCCCCTGCCGGGACAACCACAGACCGGTCAGTTCCCAGTTGCCGAGATGGGGGCTCAAAAGAATGAGACCGCGGTCATCGGCCAATGCCGCGTCCATCAATGGCTGGCCATTGACGGCCCTGATCAGACCCAGTGCCTTGAGCCCTCTGCGCCAGACAATAGGCGTTTCGAAAAGGGTCATGCCCCACTGCTGAAGGCTGCGACGGGCAAGGGCGCGGCGCTCCGACGCTGTGAACTCCGGCAAACAAAGGTCCAGGTTGATAAGAGTCGTGACAGCACCGCGGGTTTTTCGGCGCCAGGCGACCTCACCCACCAGCCACCCCAGGCCCCTGGCAAGGGGCAACGGCAACCAGGACATAACGACAATCAACAGTTTTATTAAATGCTCGGACATGGCGCCTCTCTTTGCGGCCCTAAAGGATACCCCAATGGCAAACTCCTTTGGGCAACCCGTTGCAGTTTTCCCAATCGCCCATGACTTCAATGGGTTATGTCAATATAATTGCCGCCTTTATGAACCACAGGTGATCGTCGTGACCGAGCAAACACCGGATGTCTCAACCTTCCAGGGACTTATTCTTGCCCTGCAGTCCTATTGGGCGGACCAGGGGTGCGTTATTCTGCAACCACTGGACATGGAGGTGGGCGCCGGCACCTTTCATCCGGGGACCTTTCTCCGCGCCATTGGACCGGAAAACTGGAACAGCGCCTATGTCCAGCCCTGCCGACGCCCCAAGGACGGCCGCTACGGCGAAAACCCCAACCGGCTGCAGCACTACTACCAGTTTCAGGTGGTACTGAAACCGTCGCCAAACAATATCCAGGATCTGTACCTCGACTCCCTGCGCCTGCTCGGCATAGACCCGCTGGTTCACGACATCCGTTTTGTCGAAGACAACTGGGAATCACCCACACTGGGGGCCTGGGGCCTGGGCTGGGAGGTCTGGCTCAACGGCATGGAGGTCACCCAATTCACCTATTTCCAGCAGGTGGGTGGTCTGGAGTGCTTCCCTGTCACCGGTGAAATCACCTACGGTCTGGAACGGATTGCCATGTACCTTCAGGGTGTAGACAGTATCTACGATCTCACCTGGACCCTGGACCCCCAGGGTAACAAGGTCAGCTACGGCGATGTCTTTCACCAGAACGAAGTGGAAATGTCCCGATTCAACTTTGAGGAAGCCGATGTGACGTTTCTGTTTCACAGCTTCGACGTCTACGAAAAGGAGAGCCGGCGCCTGATCGAAAACGGACTGCCACTGCCCGCCTACGAAATGGTCATGAAGGCATCCCACGCGTTCAATCTGCTGGACGCCCGGCATGCGATTTCCGTCACTGAACGGCAGCGCTTTATTCTGCGCGTGCGCACCCTGGCGCGGGCCGTTGCCCAGGCCTATTTTGATTCGCGGCTCGCCCTCGGCTTTCCGCTCGCCGAGCCCGATATCGCAAGAGACATCCTTGAAAAGAGCCAGGAGGCCGCGCAATGAGTGCTGATTTTCTCGTCGAAATAGGAACCGAGGAATTACCTCCGAAGGCGCTTAAAACCCTGTCGGAAGCGTTCAAAAGCGGCATTGTTTCCGCCTTTCAGAAGGAAGAACTCGGCTTTCAGGGCGTGTCCTCGTTCGCGACCCCAAGACGCCTTGCCGTCGTTGTTGAGCAGCTCGACGAGCAGTTACCGACAAAAGAGTTTCTCCAGTGGGGACCGCCGGTCAAAGTGGCATTTAGCGACGATGGCTCGGTGACCAAAGCCGGACTCGCGTTTGCTGAAAAGAATGGTATCGCGGTGGAAGACCTGCGCGATTACATCGCCAATGACGGGACGCAGGACAAATTGTGCAAGCGCATAGTATCCGAGGGTGGTTTTACGCAGGGTCTGCTGGACCGGGTCGTGATCGACGCCCTTGAAGCCCTTCCGATCCCCAAGCGCATGCACTGGGGCGCTAAACGTGATGAGTTCGTCCGTCCCGTCCATTGGGTGGTGCTGTTGTTTGCCGACAAGACCTGGAACTACCCGGTATTGGGCGTAACCGCCGGCAATGTGAGCATGGGTCACCGGTTTCACAGCACCGGACCGATAACCATCCAGTCACCGTCGAGCTATGCCGATGATCTGCGTAAAGCCCATGTCATTGCCGATTTTGAGGAACGCAAGGCGTTGATCCGCCAGGGTGTCACGGAGGCAGCGGAAAGTGCCGGCGGACACGCGGTGATCGATGAACACCTGCTCGATGAAGTCACTGCCCTCAACGAGTGGCCGGTGCCACTGGTGGGCAGCTTTGAGCAGCGATTCCTGGAAGTACCACCGGAGGCGCTGATTTCCTCGATGAAAGAGCACCAGAAATATTTTCACGTGGTCGATGCCCAGGGCCAGCTGATGCCGCTGTTCGTCACCGTGTCGAACATCGCCAGCCGGGAACCTGAACGGGTGATCGCAGGAAACGAAAAGGTGATACGCCCGCGGCTTGCAGATGCGGCCTTTTTCTACGACACCGACAAGCAGCACAGCCTTGCCTCCCGCCGGGAGCAGCTCAAATCCATCGTATTTCAGGAAAAACTGGGCACCCTTTACGACAAAACCGAGCGGATCGCCGACCTCGGAGCCTATCTCGCACCCGCCGTCGGTGCCGATCCGGAACGGGTGCGACGCGCTGCCGAGCTGTGCAAATCCGATCTGGTCAGCGAAATGGTCATGGAGTTCGACGACCTGCAGGGCATCATGGGCCGCTATTATGCGCAACACGATGGCGAACCGGCGGATGTCGCCGAAGCCATGATCGAGCAGTACTTCCCCGCCTTCGCCGGTGACCGGTTGCCGGAGACCGCCACCGGTACCGCCATAGCATTGGCCGACAGGCTCGATACCCTGGTCGGCATATTCGGTATCGGACAACCGCCCACCGGCTCCCGGGATCCGTTTGCCCTTCGAAGAGCGAGTCTCGGTATTCTGCGCATCCTGGTGGAGAAAGCCATCGACCTGCCATTGCTGGAAACACTGCGGGTTGCCGCTGGCCGACACACCGGCCTGAGCGTTACCGAGGGCCTCGATAAGCAAGTACTTACTTACCTTCTGGAGCGCTTTCGGGCTTGGTACGAGGAAGACGGCATCGACTCCGAGGTGTTCCTGGCGGTGCAGGCCAAGGCGCTCGACAATCCGCTGGACTTCCATCTGCGGGTACAGGCGGTTCACCGTTTTTCCCGTATGCCCGAGGCCTCAGCGCTGGCCGCCGCCAACAAGCGGGTATCCAATATCCTGGCCAAGGCAGAAGGCGCATTGCCCCCCGCAGTCGATCAATCCCTCTTTGACAGTGAAGGGGAGAAGGCGCTATTGGCGTCCCTGGAATCCGTCGCCGCTAAAGTCACACCACTGGTTCAGCGTCGCAAGTACAGCGAGGCGATGCAGAGTATGGCGGCGTTGAAAAGTCCAGTGGATGACTTTTTCGATCAGGTCATGGTGATGGCCGACGACAGCCGGATCAGAAACAACCGCCTGGCACTGTTACGGCAGTTGCGCGATCTCTTCCTGCAGATCGCCGACATCTCCCTGCTGGCTGCAAAGTAACCTGTACGCCATGCCACTGGTCATACTGGACAGGGATGGGGTCATCAACGAGGACTCCCCCGACTACATTAAATCGCTTGCTGAATGGCATCCGTTGCCGGGCAGCATCGAGGCTATCGCGCGCCTGTCCCGGGCCGGTTTCCAGGTGGCCGTGGCCACCAATCAGTCCGGTCTGGGCCGGGGCCTCTTTGATCTGGATGACCTTGAAGCCATGAACAGCCGCCTGAACGACCTGGTTGCTGATCAGGGGGGAGAGCTTGCGGGCATCTTTTATTGTCCGCATACGCCAACCGACGACTGCCAGTGCCGCAAACCGAAGCCGGGGCTTCTCGACGCCATTGCCGACACACTGGGTGTCACGCTTTCCGGCTCGCCGGTGGTCGGCGACAGTCTGCGCGACCTGGAGGCCGGGATCGCCCGAGATTGCCGACCGATACTGGTGCGCAGCGGCAAGGGTCGCGATAGCGAAACAAAATTGCACAATAATCCGGCACTATTGGCATCGCCACCACTGGTGTTCGACAATCTGGCGGCGGTCGCCGACTTCCTGATCGCAGAGCTGTCGGAAAACGGAGCCTCGATAACGTGATTGGCAAGTTCATCACTACCCTGCGCACAGTCTGCTTCTACGCGGGCTATGTCGTCTTCGTGTCCGTGTTCAGTCTGATCAGCTGCACGGTGGGTCGTCTGCTCAATATCCGATTGCGCCAGACAATCGTAACCCTTGGCAACTATCTGATCGACCATTGGTTGAGGGTTTGTTGCGGCGTCACAGTAAACGTGGAGGGCAAGGACAACATTCCCGAGACCCCGTTCGTTGTTCTCAGCAACCACCAGTCCCCCTGGGAGACCTATTACCTGCAGCGCAACCTGCGGCCGGTAAGTACGATTTTAAAACGGGAACTATTGAAAATTCCGATCTTCGGCTGGGGTCTGGCGGCAGTGAAGCCCATCGCCATTGATAGAGGTAACCCCCGTCAGGCACTGAAAGCGGTGATAGAGCAAGGACAGCTGCGATTGCAGGAAGGTATGAACGTCGTTGTCTACCCCGAGGGCACACGCATGGCCCATGGTCAATACGGGAACCATGCCCGCAGCGGCGCTGCACTGGCCTGTGCGGCAAACGTACCGGTACTGCCGGTGGCACACAACGCCGGTCGTTGCTGGCCGGCGCGGGAATTTCTAAAACACCCCGGCACCATTACCGTCGTCTACGGCCCTGTCATCGACACCGGTGGCAAGGATAGCAAGACCGTGAGCGCCGAGGCGGAGAGCTGGATAAAATCCACGCAGCACCGTATCGGCTAGGATAGCACAGCGGTATTACCTACAACCTTTTGATTTATATACAGTTTTAGACATCCAGATTGGTGACTGCCAGGGCGTTTGTCTGAATAAAATCCCGCCGCGGCTCCACCTGGTCACCCATCAGCGTATTGAACATCTGATCGGCGCCAATGGCATCTTCCACCGTCACCTGCAACATCCGCCGTGTCTCCGGATTCATGGTGGTGTCCCACAGTTGCTCGGGATTCATCTCGCCAAGACCTTTGTAGCGCTGGATACTATAGCCCTTGCGGGACTCTGCCATCAGCCAGTCGAGGGCTTCCCTGAATGACTCGACAGCCTGTTGCTTGTCGCCCCGCTCAACATAAGCGCCCGGCTCAATCAGATCGCTTATTTGACCCCCCAGGTGTTGCAGTGCCCGGTATTCCCCAGAGGCAAAGAAATCGCGGCTGAACGTATAGCTGGTAACCATGCCATTGGCGTGAATTTCCAGGGTGGGCTGATACAGGTGACGTTCGGTATTCTCCACTGCGGTCAGTTTATAACGGTGGCTGCCGGAGCGCTGATCGACACCCAATGCCTCCTCGACCCTTGAGCACCACTCTGCGACCTGTTCTGCATCGGCAAGCTGGGATTCCATCAGCGGTGGCGAGAAAATCATCTGCTCCAGAACGACCGCCGGGTATACCCTGGACATCCTGTCTATCATGGCCATCACTCGACGGTAATCCGTCACCATGGCTTCCAGCGCATTGCCACGGATCGGCGGCGCCTCGGGATTGACATAGAGGGCCGCGCCATCCAGTGCTGTTTGAGTCAGAAAGTCCGTCAGCGCCGCATCATCCTTGAGGTATTGTTCCTGCTTCCCCTTGCTGATCTTATACAGCGGCGGCTGGGCAATAAAAATATGCCCGCGCTCTATCAACTCCCGCATCTGACGGAAGAAGAACGTTAACAGCAGGGTCCGGATATGGGAGCCATCCACGTCGGCGTCGGTCATGATGACGATTGTGTGGTAGCGCAGTTTATCCGGGTTAAACTCCTCCGCACCTATACCACAACCCATGGCGGTGATCAGCGTACCCACCTCTGCACTGGACAACATTTTGTCGAAGCGTGCCTTCTCGACATTGAGGATCTTGCCCTTCAGCGGCAGAATTGCCTGGGTTTTGCGATCACGTCCCTGTTTCGCGGAACCACCAGCGGAGTCACCCTCCACCAGGTATAGTTCGGACATGGCCGGATCCTTTTCCTGGCAGTCAGCCAACTTGCCGGGCAAACCTGCGATATCCAGGGCGCCTTTTCGGCGGGTCATTTCCCGCGCCTTCCGAGCGGCTTCCCGGGCCCTCGCAGCCTCGATCATTTTGCCCACCAGGGACTTGGCATCGAGCGGGTTTTCAAGCAGATAGTCGGTGAATTTTTCAGCCATTTCCTGCTCAACGGCGGTTTTCACCTCGGAACTGACCAGCTTTTCCTTTGTTTGGGAGGAAAACTTGGGATCTGGCACCTTGACGGAAATAATCGCGGTCAGGCCCTCGCGGGCATCGTCACCGGTGGTGGAAACTTTCTCTTTTTTACCCAGCCCTTCCTTTTCGATGTAGTTATTAAGGGTTCGCGTCAGTGCCGACCGGAACCCAGCCAGATGGGTACCGCCATCCCGTTGCGGAATGTTGTTGGTATAGCAAAAAATATTTTCCTGGAAACCATCATTCCACTGCAGGGCGACTTCCACGGTGATGCCGTCTTCGCGACCGGCGGTGAAATGCATCACCTTATTGATGGTGTTTTTGTTGTGGTTAAGGTATTCCACAAAGGCTTTCAGCCCCCCCTCGTACTGGTATATCTCTTCCTTGCCACTGCGCTCGTCTTTCAAACGAATCCGGACACCGGAATTCAGGAAAGACAACTCTCTAAGACGCTTGGCAAGAATATCGAAGTGATAGCTGATATTCGAAAAGGTCTCGGACGACGGTTTGAAATGAATGGCGGTACCACTTTCAGTGGTTTCCCCGACAACCTCGAGCGGCGCCTTGGGGACTCCGTGTTGATAGGTCTGCTCATACACCCTCCCCGCACGCCGTATGGTCAGGGTCAGCTCTTCCGAAAGGGCGTTGACCACCGACACGCCAACACCGTGGAGACCCCCGGATACCTTATAGGTGTTGTCGTCAAACTTACCCCCGGCATGAAGTACGGTCATGATCACCTCTGCCGCGGACACTCCCTCTTCGTGCATGTCCACAGGGATACCCCGACCGTTATCGGTGACGGAGATGGATTCGTCGGGGTGTATGATGACCTTGATTTCGCTACAGAATCCGGCCAGCGCCTCGTCGATCGAGTTGTCGACGATCTCAAATACCATGTGGTGTAAACCGGTGCCATCATCCGTATCCCCGATGTACATCCCTGGACGCTTACGCACTGCGTCCAGCCCTTTCAACACCTTGATACTGGAAGAATCGTATTCCTGCTTAGCTTCTGACGCCATTACACACCTGTATTTAAGTCATCTCTATGCGGTTACAACAGAGCCATGTTCCACGTGGAACACTCTCATATCCTGTTCGCCAAACGGTTCATGGGGCCAGCCGGCCAGCAATTCATCTCGGTCAACTCCGGTGACCAGCACTTGTGCGCCCAGATCCTGCAGCAACGAAGCCACTGCTTTACGGTGACTCCGATCAAGCTCTGCGGGTAGGTCGTCGATCAGATACAAACAGTGACGCCCCGGGTTATCCGCTTGAAAGGCGTACCCCTGCGCTATTTTCAGTGCGGTCACGACAATTTTTTTCTGCCCCCTGGACAGAACCTCGGCGGCCGGTTTCTGATCGACACGCACCTTTATGTCCGCCCGATGTGGGCCATAATGGGTAAAACCCATCTTTTGATCACGGGGGAGATGTTCCCGCAACAGAGCGTTGAGCTCTCCACCTTCAGGCCAACCCCTGTTGTAGCTCAGGGATATATCAAGGTTCAGGCCCATTTGCCGGCAGACCGTCTCTACAACAGGACGGAGCCTTTCGAGATAACGCTCCCGGCAATGACCAACCATTTCCCCTGCGGCCGAAAACTCCCGGTCCCAAACGTCCATCTGTAACCGATCTATTCTATCATGGCGGAGAAGAGAATTCCGGTGTTTCAGACAGCGCTGAAATCGGCTCCACGCGCCCCGGAATGAATGTTCCACGTGGAACACACCCCAATCGACAAAAGCACGTCGAAACGCGGGCGCACCCTCCAGCAGCTGAAAGCTGTCATTATTAAGCAAGATGACCGGAAGGGTGTCGCTTAACTGGGCTGCGGAGCGAACAACCTCCCCGCTAAGCTTGAAGAGAAAATCCCCGCCCTTCTCCCGACTTACCCCCACGGAGGCCACACCCCCCGATGCCTGGTGGAGCAAACCGAAACAGGTACAACGGTCAGAGGAAAAGCTAATGACCGATGCCAGATTACGGGTACGAAATGAGCGACCGCAGGAGAGAATATGAACAGCCTCCAAAAGACTCGTTTTGCCGCTGCCATTCTCGCCAAAAAACACATTGACCCCCCTGCCCAACTGGACATCGACGGCGTCCAGATTCCTCACACCGGAGATGGTCAGACGCTGGAGATACATGGCGGAATGATTAATAGAAGAAAGGAGGGAGGAGAGAGGGGGCGCTAGGGTCGTTGCACCCCCACCTTATAACAGAACCTAAAGGCGCATCGGCATTATCACATAGAGACTGCCTTCCGATTCCGGATCATCTAGTAGGGCGCTGCTGTTGGCGTCGGAAAGCACCAGCCGAACGGCTTCACCCCCAAGTACATTAAGCACATCGAGCAGATAATTGACGTTAAAACCAATTTCAAGCTCACCTTCGCCCTTGTACTGAACGGCCACCTCCTCCTCGGCCTCCTCCTGCTCCGGATTATTGGCGGTGATCTTGAGAACACCGTCGTCAAGATACAGCCGCACTCCCCGGTATTTCTCATTAGACAAAATCGCGGTACGGACAAAGGCCTGTCGCAGATCATCGCGGTCACCGACAACAAACTTGTTGCCCCCCTTGGGCAGAACCCGCTCGTAGTCGGGATAGGCGCCATCGATCAATTTGGAAGTGAAACAAATATCGTCACCCTGGACTCGCACATGGTTACTGCCCAGGGTAACGGTGATGTTGTCACGGTCGGCCAGTATGCGGGACAGCTCAACCACACCCTTGCGCGGAACTATGGCCTGAATCTTCTCGGGCACTGAAAACGGCATGGATTTGACCGACATTGCCAGGCGGTGACCATCGGTCGCAACCGCCCGCAATTCACCTTCAGAGGCTTCCCACAGCATACCGTTAAGATAGTAGCGTACATCCTGCTGTGCCATGGCGAACGCCGTATCGTCGATAAGGTCCTTGAGAGCCGCTGCCGGTATTGTAAACTCAACTTCACCGGGCCCCTCTTCCACACACGGAAATTCCGAAGCCGGCAGTGTCGATAACGTAAACCGACTTTTACCGGAAGTGATGATGATCCGGCCGCCCTCCTCGGCAAAAGCGATTTCTGAACGCTCGGGCAGTGATTTACAAATATCCATCAGCTTGCGAGCCGGAACGGTGATCTCCCCGGCCTCACCGCTGTGTTCCAATTCCACCCGACCGACAATTTCCACTTCCAGGTCGGTACCGGTCATAGTGAGAGCCTTACCTTCAAGGGCCATCAAGACATTAGACAACACCGGTAATGTTTGCCGGCGTTCGACAACGCTGGTAACCAGCTGCAAAGGCTTTAGAAACGCTTCCCGGGAAATAGAAAATTTCATAATTTCGTGTCGTCCAGATTAAAACCCTATTATATTCAATAGGTTATATTTTAGGTTGTGAGCAAACGCAGCAGGTTTTTCAAATCTTCCCTGATGTCATTGTCAGTCTCCTCGAGTTCTTTTACCTTCCTGCAGGCGTGGAGCACCGTGGTATGGTCCTTGCCGCCAAACGCTTCACCGATTTCCGGCAAACTGTGGTTTGTCAGCTCCTTGGCAAGCGCCATCGCCAATTGCCGCGGACGGGCAATCGAACGACTTCGGCGGCGGGACAATAAATCGGAAAGTTTGAGTTTGTAGTATTCCGCGACCGTGCGCTGGATATTGTCAATAGTAACCAGCTTGTCCTGGAGCGCCAACAGGTCCTTAAGGGATTCCCGAATCAATTCAATATCTATGACCCGACCCGTGAAGTGGGCGTTTGCAATTACCCGCTTGAGGGCACCTTCAAGCTCACGGACATTGGAGCGAATTCGCTGGGCGATGAAAAACGCCGCCTCGGGCGGCAGGGACATGTTGGCCTGACGCGCCTTTTTCATCAAAATCGCAACTCGGGTTTCCAGGTCCGGTGGCTCGACGGCAACCGTCAACCCCCAACCAAACCGCGATTTGAGTCGCTCCTCCAGGCCGTTCAGCTCTTTCGGATACCGGTCACAGGTCAGGATCATCTGCTGACCACCTTCAAGCAGAGCATTAAAGGTGTGGAAAAACTCCTCCTGCGAACGATCCTTGCCCGCGAAAAACTGAATATCGTCAATCAACAGCGCATCAACCGAGCGGTAGTAGCGCTTGAAATCATTGATCGCAGAAAGCTGGAGCGCCTTGACCATATCGGCAACAAAACGCTCGGAGTGCAGGTACAGGATTTTCGCGTTGGGATTGTGTGCCCGCAGGGTATTACCCACGGCGTGCATAAGATGGGTTTTACCCAGCCCCACCCCGCCGTAGATGAACAACGGGTTATAGGAACCCCCGGGGTTCTCCGCAACCTGCTGGGCTGCAGCATGGGCGAGCTGGTTGGACTTGCCTTCGACAAAGGTTTCGAACGTGAAATTGCCATTGAGATTTGTCTCATGGCGCAATCCGCCCTCGACGGCAGGGACTTCAGACGTATTCCTGGACTTGCGAGGGGGCTTTGGCATTGACTGGACGTCAACCTGCCGATCGCCAACCTCCGATACCGCCGCTGCTGAAACGGCAACAGGCGAACTGACGACTCGCTGGCCGGCATCGGCCGACGCCGGTCGCCGCTGACTCAACCCGCTTTCGATGACAATATTGTAATGGGAGCCGGCGATTTCGGAGTACAGCTCCCGTATCCGGCCAAGGAATTTTTGTGAAACCCAGTCCTGAATAAAACGGTTCGGTGCGGTCAGCAGCAGCGTTTGTTGACTTCCGTCCCCCTCAGGGGCATGCGGCTGCAACGGCCGGATCCAGGTATTGAACTGCTGTGTTGGAAGCTCGTCCTGAAGATAATCAAGACATTGTTCCCAATACGAGTGTGCCAAAACCCTTGCTCCCCCGGCTTTGTTTTTGATCATACGATTATTAATAGGAACGGGCAGTCTACCCCCATTTTTTCCACTTATCCACACCTCTAATCACTTTTTTTGCCCCCGGTATAAATTAATTTTTCCTTTTATTATCAATGTATTATAAAAAATTAAAATACAGGAAAAGACGCCTTGACAGGCTCAATAAAGCTGTTCAAGAAAACGCAAAATGTGGATAACCTGTGTGTATTTTGTGGGCACCAGGTGCATGCCTTTGGGAACTGTCCGATAACGCGGAAAACACTTATTGTAACGACAGCCCGAATGGCAGGAGGACAACGCTAACCGGGGCTACTTACCGATACAGAAACTCGAAAAGATACGCCCCAGCAGATCGTCAGAGGTAAACTCACCGGTGATTTCCCCCAGCGCCTGCTGAGCTCCTCGCAGATCTTCGGCGAGCAATTCCCCGGCCCGAAAAATCATCAGCTGCTCGCGACCGTTGACCACCGCCAGGCGTGCCCGATCGAGGGCATCCAGATGCCGCCGCCGGGCGACAAAAGTGCCTTCGTGCGCGCCCTGATAACCCATACAGTCTTTGAGGTGTTGCTTGAGCTCAACCATGCCCTTACCGGTCTTGGCTGAAACCGCGAGGCAGGGTAAGGGGCTCGAAAAGAATTTTTCCAATGTGGTCAAGTCGCCGATACGATCCAGCTTGTTTAACACCAGCGTGATATTGTCGCGGCGGGTAAACCGGGCAAAAAATTCTGGCCAGAGCTGGTCTATCGCCATTGGTGCATCGACGCTCACATCGACTACAACCAGGATTCGATCCGCCTGCTCGATCTCCACCCAGGCTCGGCGAACACCTTCTTTCTCCACCAAGTCATCGGTATCCCTAAGGCCTGCCGTATCGATAATATGAAGCGGCATCCCGTCGATATGGATATTTTCCCGAAGCACATCCCTTGTGGTGCCGGCAATATCCGTGACAATGGCGCTCTCGCGCCCGGACAGCGCGTTGAGAAGACTCGATTTGCCGGCATTGGGTTTGCCGGCGATAACCACCGTCATCCCTTCACGGATCAATGCGCCCTGGGCCGCCTGGGCCTTGATAGCCTCGAGTCGCGCAAGCAGATCGTCGAGCTGAGACAACACGCCGCCTTCGCTCAAAAAATCCACTTCTTCCTCGGGAAAATCGATTGCCGCTTCCACGTAAACCCGCAACTGGATCAGCGCTTCAACCAGGGTGTGTATTTGCGATGAAAACTCTCCCTGCAGAGAACGCAGGGCACCGCGTACCGCTTCCTGCGAGGTCGCGTCAATCAGGTCGGCAATCGCCTCCGCCTGGGCCAGATCTATTTTGTCGTTGAGGAATGCGCGCTGGGAAAACTCTCCCGGGTTTGCCAGCCGCGCACCCAGGGTCAGTGCCTGAGCCATCAGCGTGTCCATCACTACCGGCCCGCCGTGACCATGGAGTTCAAGAACATCTTCGCCGGTAAAGGAGTGGGGGGCGGGAAAATAGAGCACCAACCCCTGATCGATAACCTGACCATCCGTGTCGCGAAAGGCGGTCAGAACCGCCGTTCTGGGTGGCAGCGGTCCGAGCCCGAGCCAGTCGATGAAAGCCTGCAGGTTGCGCCCTGAAATTCGGATGATGCCGACCCCGCCACGCCCTGGGGGCGTGGCCACCGCAGCGATCACATCCCAATCCGGGCTCAGTAGCGATGTCGACATTGCTTTCTAACCGTTGCCCCGCTCTATCTTCCGGGTAATAACCCACTGCTGAAGAATGGACAGCACCGAGTTGACTGTCCAATAGAGCACCAGACCGGCCGGGAAAAAGGCAAACAGAAATGAAAAAGCCACCGGCATAATTTTCATCACTTTGGCCTGCATCGGATCAGGTGGTTCCGGTTGCAACAGGGTAGTCAGGTACATGCTGATCCCGTTCAGAACAGGCAGCACGAAATAGGGGTCCTTCGCCGACAGGTCCTCAATCCATAAAATCCAGGGCGCATGGCGCAGCTCGACACTCTCGAACAGGACCCAATAAAGGGCGATAAACACCGGCATCTGGATCAGGATGGGCAGACAGCCGCCCATCGGATTGACCTTCTCCTTCTTGTAGAAGTTCATCATCTCCTGGGAAAGCTTTTGACGATCGTCACCGTACAACTCTTTCAGGCGCGCCATTTCCGGCTGCAGCTTGCGCATCTTCGCCATGGACCGGTAGCTGGTGGCGGACAGCTTGAAGAATGCCGCCTTGATAACCACCGTCAGCAGAATAATGGTCCAACCCCAATTACCCACCAGGCTATGGATAAAGGTCATCAGCGCAAAGATGGGCTTGGCAATCCACCACAACCAGCCGTAGTCGACGGTCAGATCAAGGTACGGTGAAATCGCCTCCAGCCGCGGCTGATCCTTGGGTCCGACATAAAACCCCGCACTGACCATACCACTTTGCCCGGGTTCAACCCGAAAAGAGGGCGACGTGAACCCCAGGGTATAGAGATCGCGACCGGCGAGTTTTTTCAGGTTGAAATGGTTTTCCTCTTCCTGATTCGGCACCCAGGCACTAATGAAATAGTGCTGCACCATCGACACCCAGCCACCGGTCTTTGTGACACTCAGGGGTTTCTCTGCCAGATCGGAGAAAGATACCTTCTTGTAATTTTCCTCGTCTGTTGTGATGGCCGCCCCGACATAGGGCTGCATGCCAAAACCGTCGCCTGCCGGCGGCACGTAGGTATCCCGCTGGATCTGGCCAAACAGGTTGCCCTGCCAGGTATCGGAACCATTGTTGACGACCCTGTAGCTCACGTCGATCAGGTAATCACCGCGACCCAGAGTAAAGATCTTGTCGATCTCCGCGTCCCCATTCCTATAGGTCATGGTCACCGTCAACTCGTCCTGCCCGGCTTCCAGGCTGTAAGACGCCTGATCCACCTTAAACAACGGACGGATACGGTTTGTATCGATGCCATCGGGACCAATCAGGCCGCTCTGGGCGATGTAGGTATGTTCCTGACTGCGGTTCAGAATAACGAACGGATCCGAACCCGGGTCCGTCGTTTCGCGATAGTCGAGCAACGCGGTACGCACGATGTCGCCACCGTAGGTATCGATGGTGATCGCCAGAACATCGGAACGCAATGTCACTAGACGGCCGGCATCCTTTTCAGGTGCGGTCTCCGGGGCGGCGCGATTTGAAACCTGGGGAATTGCGGAATCGGTAACCGCAACCTCCTGCTCCGGAACCTCTGGCACAAGCACCGACTGTTTGACGAAACTCTCCTCGGGAGGGGCATTTCGCTCTTCAAATTCGTTCCAGCGTATATAAAGCAGCGCGATCACCACAACGATGGCGCTAATAAGGAGATTTCGTTGCCAATCCATAATCAGAATTTCTCTACTTCACATTCCGGGCGCAGCGGGACGGGATCAATACCGCCGGGATGAAAGGGGTGGCATCGGCAAAGGCGCCTTATCGATAACCAGCCCCCCCTCAGTAAACCGTGGTGGTCAATCGCCTGACAGGCGTACTCCGAGCAGGTTGGATAGAAACGGCAGCTTTGTCCCAGAAATGGGCTCAACAGGTACTGATAAGCCCGTATTATTGCCGTCAAACATCGCTTCATTATCGGTTGACCTTCTTTGCTAGCCGCCGCCACGTGTCACGCATGATACTGGTTTGCTCAGCCGGTAACAGGGTATCGAAGCCCTTCCTGGCCAAAAAAATGATATCAAGGGAATCGAGATTGTTCTGACTGTGGCGAAACGTCTCGCGAACCACCCGCTTAACCCGGTTGCGACACACCGCCTTGCGGATATTCTTTTTGCCTATCACCAGCCCCAGGCGCGGGTTACCCAGCCGGGTGCGCGATGCCAGAATTAGGAAATACTGATGCCCTACTTTGAATTGGGCATCATCAAAGACAGATTGAAAGTCAGCGGCGACCAGAAGTCGCCGACTTTTAGCAAAACCCGCTCCAGACACCGGGACAGCACCGGGTCATTGCGACCCAGGCGCGAACGGTCTTTAGGCTGCCAGACGCTTGCGGCCTTTGGCGCGACGGCGATTGATCACCTGGCGGCCTTTGGCGGTGGCCATGCGGGCACGGAAACCGTGGGTGCGACTGCGCTTTAACACACTGGGCTGAAAAGTTCTTTTCATGGCGTATATCCAGAATCTGATATTAACGGCAGAGCGCGCAACATGGGCTCCATCCAAAGGGCCCGGGATTCTAATCAAAAACACCGGCACAGGCAAATCACAATTTTATACCGATCCACCCATAAGCCATCAACAGGCTACACACAGACCACCCCCCGAAACACCCCCAACCACCGCAAAAGTGGATAACCCTGTGGATTAGTGTGGAAAAGTCTCTGGTCAGGGTGTGCAGAAAAAAGGCGTTTAAAATGGCTGCAGAGCCCCCTGGGGAAAACTGCCGATCTGTCCACAGTCTGCACCCCCCTTCCCGGACAGGCCGCCAACGTCTTACCCACCGCTTCAATATACCGAAAAAATCTTTTAAAACAGATTGTTAAGGTGCTTACAAACAGATCGCAGCGACGCCAATAATTACTTCAACAACAATCTTTCTAACTACCTATTAATAAATACGATGTATAAAAGAAATAAAACAATAGACAAGCACTGGTTAAAGTTTCGACAGCTTTCCGTATAATGCTCGCCCCAGAGCAAGGTATGTGAGAAATGCTGCACCCGGATACATTCGACGTCATTGTGATCGGTGGAGGGCACGCCGGCACTGAGGCGTGCCTGGCCGCTGCTCGCATGGGCTGCAAGACCCTCTTGCTGAGTCACAATGTCGAGACCCTTGGCCAGATGTCCTGCAACCCGGCGATAGGCGGGATAGGCAAAAGTCACCTGGTAAAGGAAATCGATGCACTTGGCGGCGCCATGGCCAGGGCGACAGATCTTGGCGGCATCCAGTTTCGGGTCCTGAATGCCCGTAAAGGCCCGGCCGTCCGGGCCACCCGGGCCCAGGCCGACCGCGTGCGATACAAGGCCGCGATTCGCCAGATTCTTGAAAATCAGCCCAATCTCAGCATTTTTCAGCAGGCGGTTGACGACCTCATTGTCGACGGCGACCGTGTTACCGGCGTTGTCACCCAATCGGGTTTGCGTTTTCGTGGCAAAGCCGTCGTGCTCACCGCCGGAACTTTTCTGGGTGGTGTGATTCATATCGGTCTTGAACAGCATTCCGGGGGGCGGGCCGGCGATCCGCCAGCCATTGCCCTGGCGCAACGTTTGCGCGCCCTGCCGTTTCGGGTGGGCCGTCTCAAGACGGGCACTCCGCCCCGGATTGACGCCAGGTCCGTGGATTTTTCCGGGCTGCAGGAACAGTGGGGGGATACTCCCGAACCGGTGATGTCATACCTGGGTTCGGCCACAGACCATCCCCGGCAGGTGTGTTGCTGGATTACCCACACCAGTGAAGCGACCCATGACATCATCCGCGGAGGCATGGACCGATCCCCGATGTTTACCGGGGTGATCGAGGGGGTTGGCCCCCGCTATTGTCCATCTATCGAGGACAAGGTTGTCCGCTTTGCGGATAAGGCCAGCCACCAGATATTCATTGAACCGGAGGGCCTGGACACCCACGAGTTGTATCCCAACGGGATCTCAACCAGCTTGCCGTTCGACGTGCAATTGTCCCTGGTCCGCTCGATCAAAGGTTTTGAAAACGCGCATATCACCCGTCCGGGCTACGCTATCGAGTACGACTATTTCAATCCCCAGGATCTTCAGTACTCTCTGGAAACCCGGTTCATCGAGGGGTTGTTCTTCGCGGGCCAGATCAACGGTACCACCGGTTATGAGGAAGCCGCTGCCCAGGGGTTGCTCGCCGGTCTCAACGCGGCACTGAAAGTACAGGAGAGCGAGCCCTGGTGTCCGCGCCGCGACGAGGCGTATATCGGTGTGCTTGTCGATGACCTGATTACCATGGGCACCACTGAGCCCTATCGCATGTTTACCAGCCGTGCCGAATACCGGCTTGTGCTCCGGGAGGACAACGCCGATCTGCGTCTCACCGGGAAAGGGCGTTCCCTGGGCCTCGTCGATGAATATCGTTGGCAGGTCTTCAGTGCCAAGCGTGACGCGATCGAGAATGAGCGCCAGCGACTGCGTACTACCTGGGTGCAACCGGGGACACCGGCGGCTGAACGGGTCAATGCCCGCAGCGCCAATCCTTTGACCCGGGAATACAGCCTGTTCGACCTGCTCAAGCGTCCGGAATTCGACTACCGTGCTGTCGGAGGACTTGCCGGTGAACCCGTTGCGGACCCACAGGTGGCCGAACAGGTGGAGATCGACGCCAAGTACGCGGGCTATATCGACCGTCAGCAGGACGAAATCGAACGTCTGCGCCGCCATGAAAACACCCTGATACCGACGGATTTTGATTACCAGCAGGTGACAGGGCTGTCCAACGAGGTGCGTCAGAAATTGACCGCGGCGAAGCCCGAAACCCTCGCCCGGGCCAGTCGGATTCCCGGTGTAACGCCAGCGGCAATCTCCCTGTTGCTGATTTACCTCAAGAAAAAGCAGTTGACCAGTGCCGCTAGCCAAACGGCCTGAGTCCAGCGTGGGTGTCTGTCTCGAAAGCCGGCTTCGCGGTGGCCTGGACGAACTGAGCCTGTCCCTTGACGACAGACAGATCGAACAGCTGCTGTGTTATCTGGACATGCTGGAAAAATGGAATCGGGCCTACAACCTGACGGCGATCGAGGACCCGGCGGCCATGGTTTCCCTCCATCTGCTCGACAGTCTCGCTATCGCGCCCTATTTGCGTGGTCGAGGGTTTGTCGACGTCGGCACCGGCCCCGGTCTGCCTGGCATACCGCTTGCGATTGCTTTTCCCGAGCGGGAATTCGTGCTGCTTGACAGCAATGGCAAGCGAATGCGCTTTCTGTTTCAGGTGCGCACCGAATTGGGTCTGGCCAATGTCACGGAAATCAAGAGCCGTGTTGAGCACTATCGTCCGGACATCCTTTTTGATGGGGTTATCAGCCGGGCCTTTACCGCCCTCAGGCAAATGGTGTCCAGCACCGCGCACCTTCGTGCGCCGTCGGGCCGCTTCTATGCCATGAAAGGACGCTACCCTGACATGGAGTTGAGTGAATTGCCAAAACCCTATAATGTCTCGGCGAGTCATCGATTACAGGTTCCCGGTGTAGACGGGGAGCGCCATCTGATTGAAATTGGATCAACACCGTGACCCAGATCTATACCATTGCCAACCAGAAAGGCGGTGTTGGCAAGACCACCACCAGTGTCAACCTGGCGGCGTCGCTTGCCACCTATGGCAAGCGGGTGTTGATGGTCGACATGGATCCCCAGGGCAATGCGACCATGGGGGCCGGGGCCGAGAAAAACCAGCTTCAGCACTCGGTGTACGATGTGATCACCGGTCAGGTGCCCACAGAGCAGGCTATTGCCCGTCCCGAAGGCATCGATTTTCACCTCTTGCCCGCCAATCGGGACCTGACCGCAGCGGAGGTGGAGTTGCTCCAGTTGCCCTCCAGGGAGAGCCGTCTGCGCAACGCGCTGGCACGGGTCGAGCGGGATTACGACTACATCATCATCGACTGCCCGCCATCCCTGAGCATGCTGACGGTAAATGCCCTTGTCGCCTGCCGTGGCGTCATCATTCCCATGCAGTGCGAGTACTACGCCCTCGAAGGCTTGAGTGACCTCGTCGGAACCATCCGCCGGATCGGCAAGCTGCTTAACCCCGACCTCAAAATCGAAGGTATTCTGCGTACCATGTACGACCCCCGCAATGCGCTCACCAACGAAGTCACCGCCCAGTTGCACCAGTATTTCGGCGAAAAGGTTTACCGGATCGCGATTCCCCGCAATGTCCGATTGGCGGAGGCACCGAGTCACGGTGTGCCAGTGCTGGTTTATGATCGTCATTCAAAAGGGGCGATCGCCTACCTGGGGCTGGCGGGTGAAATAATCCGGCGCGAGAAAAAGCGCCTGGCCCGTGGCGAAGCGGAGGCACGATAAGCATGACAGGAAAACGTAAAGGACTGGGTCGCGGCCTGGATGCCCTGCTCGGCGTTGCGGAATCGGACCCCGGTGAAATGGATAAGGCGGCCGACACCCGGGTTGAAACTCAGGATGGCAGCTTGCGCCAATTGCCTATTGAGATCCTGCAGCGGGGCAAATATCAGCCCCGGCGGGATATGCACCCGGAAGCACTGCAGGAACTCTCCGAGTCGATCCGGAACCAGGGCATTATGCAGCCGATAGTTGTGCGGCCGATCACCAGTGACCGCTACGAGATCATTGCCGGTGAACGCCGCTGGCGGGCTGCCCAGATGGCTGGTCTGGACACGGTGCCTGCCCTTATCCGCGATGTTCCCGATGAGGCCGCCATTGCCATGGCGCTGATCGAGAATATCCAGCGCGAGGATTTAAATGCCATCGAAGAGGCTCAAGCGCTCAATCGACTGCAGAAGGAGTTCGGGCTCACACAGCAACAGGTGGCCGATGCGGTCGGCAAATCCCGGGCCGCGGTCGCGAATCTGATACGACTGCTGGCCCTGGAGGAAGGTGTGCGCATCATGCTCGAGCGCGGCGATATTGAAATGGGCCATGCCCGTGCCCTGCTGGGCCTGGAAGGTCCTGTCCAGGTGGATGCCGCCCGTACGGTGGTGGGGAAAGGGCTCACCGTGCGCCAGACCGAAGCGCTGGTGAAGCGTCTCCAGCAGGAGCCGGTGTCGCCCCGCGGGGCTCCCCGGACGGATCCTGATATCGCCCGTCTTCAGGAACAGGTGGCCGAAACAGTGGGACTGCCCGTTGCGCTGCGCCACGGCAATGACGGCAAGGGGAAAATTACCTTCAGTTACAACAGGCTGGAAGAACTGGAAGGCCTGCTGGAGCGGCTTAAAGTAGTCCTGCAGGAGCAATGAAGAGGCGCTGGCGAGGGATTTTTGCAGGGTGTTTTTCCCCGATGTCGTGGTTGAATAATGGCCATTACACCCATATAATGCCGCGCGCCTTAACACTGTGCACTTTCAGGTAAACATGAGCCCGCGTCGGGCCGGCGGGATGAGCGAAACAGGGTGATGGACGGGTGAGCTTTGCAGGTGGCGGCACCATTCCAAAACCACCGGTTGTTCGCATTCTCGCAACCCAGGTGCTTCTGGCACTGGTGTTGTCGGGTGTCATTTACGTCGCCAAGGGCAAGGTGGATGGTTATTCCTTGCTCTTGGGATGCGCCACACAGATAGCCGGGTTTGCCTACTTTGCCCTGCGGGCCTTCAGGGTTCAGGGAGCAACAAGAGCCGCCACTGCGGTCGGGCAAATGTACCTGGGAGTGACTGGAAAACTGGTATTGTCAGGGGTTCTGTTCGCCCTTGTGTTTGCCCTGGTAAGGCCGATTAGCGCTATTTATGTATTTGCGGGCTTCATACTGATGCAGGTTGTCCAGGTGGCAATGGCAGCGGTGGTGGGTCGCAGGTAGTCAAAATCCAAGTCCAGCGAGAGAGACAGTCAACGATGGCAGGCGGAACCCAGACCACCACGGATTACATTCAGCACCATCTCCAGAATTGGGTCTATGGCCGGCACCCCGACGGCACATGGGGTTTCGCCCACTCCAGCCAGGAAGCCGCTGAGATGGGTTTCTGGGCCATTCATGTGGATTCCATGGCCTGGTCCATTGGCCTTGGCCTGGTTTTTTGCTGGCTGTTCCGCAAGGCGGCGAGTAAGGCCACCGCCGGCGTTCCGGGTGGCTTCCAGAATGCCATTGAATATATCGTCGAGTTTGTCGGTGGTACGGTGAAGGACAGCTTCCACGGCCACAGCAAGCTCGTCGGTCCCCTCGCGCTCACCGTTTTTGTCTGGGTGTTTCTGATGAACCTGATGGATCTGATCCCGGTGGATCTGATCCCCTATGCCGCCCAGAAGTTCGGTCAGTATGCCCTCGGCATGGATCCTCACCACGTCTATTTCAAGATTGTCCCCACCACCGACGTCAATATTCCCGCCGGTATGGCCCTCGGGGTGTTTGCGCTGATGATTTTTTACGGCTTCAAGGTCAAGGGTCCCGGGTACGTGAAGGATTTTATTCTCCATCCCTTCAATCACTGGGCATTCATTCCCGTCAACCTGTTCATGGAAGTAGTGGGCCTGCTGGCCAAGCCGTTCTCGCTGGCGCTGCGGTTGTTCGGCAACATGTTTGCAGGGGAGATGATATTCATCCTGATCGCCACCATGTACAGTGCCGGTCTGATTTTGGGAATCTTCGGTGGTTTCCTCCAGCTGGGGTGGGCAATTTTCCACATCCTTATTATCACTCTGCAGGCGTTCATATTCATGGTGCTCACAATTGTGTACCTGAGTATGTCCCACGAAGATCACTGAATACGTTTTATTCTTTTACCAACCTTAAAAACTCAAGGAGACACACATGGAACTCGTCATTATTGCTGCAGCCATCATGCTCAGTTCAGCCGCTATTGGCGCTGCCCTCGGCATGGGCCTTCTCGGCGGCAAGCTAATTGAAGGTACTGCCCGTCAACCGGAACTCGCCCCCATGCTGCAGGGCAAGATGTTCCTGCTCGCGGGCCTGATTGACGCTATCCCGATTATCGGTGTTGGTATCTCTATGTACCTGATCTTCGTGGTAGCCCCCGGCGTAGGCGCATAAGCGTAGGCGATATAAACCCTGCTTACCAACCGAAACCATCAACGTGAGGTTTAAGGCGTGAATATCAACCTAACGCTATTCGGCCAAATGATTGCCTTTGCGGTCTTTGTGGCGTTCTGCATGAAGTATGTCTGGCCGGCCATCACCAGTATCATGGAAGAGCGCGCCGACAAGATTGCGGATGGCCTCGACGCCGCCGACCGCGCCATGCGGGATCTGGAAATTGCGCAAAACAAGGCCTCCGACCAGCTAAAGGAAGCCAAACAGGAAGCGGCTGCCCTGCTCGAGCAGGCCAACAAGCGAGCGAACCAGATCATCGAAGAAGCCAAGGATCAGGCGCGTACCGAAGGTGACCGTCTCAAGCAGTCGGCTCAGGCGGAAATTGAGCAGGAGGTCAACCGCGCCCGGGAAGAACTCCGCGCGAAGGTCGCGACGCTCGCCCTGGCCGGCGCCGAGAAGATTCTGGAAGCCTCCATCGACGAAAACGCTAATCGTGAGCTGGTCGACAAACTGGCGGCACAGCTTTAACGAGGTTTGATATGGCGGAACTGAGTACACTGGCTCGACCCTACGCCAAGGCGGTCTATGAGCATGCTGCGGACGCCGGCAAACTGGTTGAGTGGTCATCCATGCTGGATACCCTCTCGGCCGTAGTCGCCGACCCGGCAGTTGACGCACTGCTGAACTCCCCGGCGTACACCACAGAGCAGCAGGGCCAGGCCTTGATCGAGCTGTGCGGTGACGCCCTCGACGACAAGGGTGGCAACCTGGTCAGGCTGCTGGCGGAAAACCGCCGGTTGCCACTGCTCCCCTTTATTCGTCAGCAATACGGCGAACTCCGGGCGCAACAGGAAAAAACCGTTGAAGTTGATGTCGTTGCGGCTTATGCCGTCAGTGACGATCAGGTCGAAAAGCTCAAGCAATCCCTGAGCGCCCGCCTGGATCGCAGCGTTAATGTCAGCGTCTCCGTAGACAGCAGCCTTATAGGTGGGGTTCTGATCCGCGCGGGTGACACCATCATCGATGGCAGCATTCGCGGTCGCCTGACCAAGCTCGCCGAAGCACTTAATGCCTAGTATTTGAACATACGGGATCGAGGAATCGACCATGCAGCAACTGAATCCATCTGAAATCAGCGAAATCATCAAGCAGCGGATAGACCGCCTTGATGTTTCCACCGAAGCCCAGAACGAGGGCACCATCGTTTCCGTATCTGACGGTATCGTGCGTATCCACGGTCTCGGCGATGTCATGTACGGTGAGATGATCGAGTTTGACGGCGGCCTCTACGGCCTCGCCCTGAACCTGGAGCGCGACTCCGTCGGCGCCGTGGTTCTCGGCGATTACCAGGGGCTGGTAGAGGGCAAGAAAGCCCGCTGTACCGGTCGCATTCTTGAAGTACCCGTCGGCCCGGAACTGGAAGGCCGCGTGGTCGATGCGCTCGGTAATGCCATCGACGGCAAGGGCCCCATCAACGCCCAGCTTACCGACGCCATCGAGAAGGTGGCGCCCGGTGTTATTGAGCGTCAGTCCGTCGATCAGCCGGTACAGACCGGTCTGAAAGCCATTGACGCCATGGTGCCGGTGGGCCGCGGTCAGCGGGAGTTGATTATCGGTGACCGCCAGATCGGTAAAACCGCCATTGCCATCGATACCATCATCAATCAGAAGAACACGGGCATTAAGTGTGTCTATGTTGCCATCGGCCAGAAAAACTCGACCGTTGCCAACATCGTGCGCAAGCTGGAAGAGCACGGCGCCATGGACCACACCGTGGTGGTCGCCGCTACCGCATCCGATCCCGCATCCATGCAGTATCTGGCTCCCTATGCCGGCTGTACAATCGGTGAGTACTACCGTGACCGCGGTCAGGATGCCCTGATCATCTATGATGATCTGACCAAACAGGCCTGGGCCTACCGTCAGATCTCCCTGTTGCTCAAGCGTCCGCCGGGCCGTGAGGCCTACCCCGGTGATGTGTTCTATCTCCACTCCCGCCTGCTGGAGCGCGCCGCCCGTGTCAACGCCGACTACGTCGAGAAGTTCACCAAGGGTGAAGTCAAAGGCCAGACCGGTTCGTTGACCGCGCTGCCGATCATTGAAACCCAGGCCGGTGACGTTTCCGCGTTCGTACCCACCAACGTAATCTCCATCACCGATGGCCAGATTTTCGTCGAAACCGACCTGTTTAATGCCGGTGTACGCCCGGCAATGAACGCCGGTCTCTCGGTATCCCGTGTTGGCGGCTCGGCCCAGACCAAGATCATCAAAAAGCTCGGTGGCGGTATCCGTCTCGCCCTCGCCCAGTACCGTGAACTGGCGGCGTTCTCCCAGTTTGCCTCTGATCTTGATGAAGCGACCCGCGAACAGCTGGAACACGGACAGCGCGTGACCGAATTGATGAAGCAGCCCCAGTACTCGCCGCTCAGTGTCGCCGAGATGGGTGTCGTGCTCTATGCCGCCAACCAGGGCTATCTGAAATCCGTCGATGTCGCCAAGGTCGGAGATTTCGAAGCGGCGCTGCTCTCCTACATGAAGTCGGAACACGGTGACCTGCTTGACCAGGTGAACCAGAAAGGCGACTGGAACGACGACATTGAAGCCAGCTTCAAGGCGGCCCTCGACAAGTTTGTCGCCACCCAGAGTTGGTAAGGTTCGGTAGTCCTGATTAACGCACCACGACAGTAAAGCAGGCAGACAGCAATGGCAGTCGGTAAAGAAATCAAAACCAAGATCGGAAGCGTCAAAAGTACGCAGAAGATCACCAGTGCGATGGAGCTGGTTGCGGCCAGCAAGATGCGCCGGGCCCAGGATCGCATGCAGCTGGGCAAGCCCTATGCCCAGCGCATTCGGGCGGTCATCGGTCACATCGCCAACGCGCAGTCGGAATACCGCCACCAATACCTGGAGCAGCGGGACGTCAAGCGTGTTGCCTATATCGTTATATCCACCGACCGCGGTTTGTGTGGTGGCCTGAACATTAACCTGTTCAAGGCCACCGTTCGCGCCATGAAGGAGTGGGACGAGAAAGGGGTTGATGTCGATCTCTGCGTCATCGGTACCAAGGCCTCTGCGTTCTTTGGCGGTCTCGGTGGCAACATCGTTGCCTCCGTGCGCGGGCTTGGCGATGAACCCTCAGCCGCGGACCTGATCGGCAGTGTCAAAGTGATGCTCGATGCCTATGACGAAGGCCGTATTGACCGACTGTTTGTGGTCAACAACGAGTTCGTCAACACCATGACCCAGAAGCCGGAGATCAACCAGCTTCTACCCCTGCTGCCGGAAGAGGATGAAAAACTGGGCCACCACTGGGACTACATCTATGAGCCCGACGCCCAGGAACTGCTGGATAGCCTGCTTACCCGGTACGTTGAATCCCAAGTCTACCAGGGTGTGGTGGAAAACAATGCCTGTGAGCAGGCAGCGCGAATGATTGCGATGAAGAATGCCACCGAGAATGCGGGCGACATCATTGATGAACTGCAGCTGATTTACAACAAGGCACGTCAGGCGGCGATCACCCAGGAACTGTCTGAAATCGTCGGCGGCGCGGCTGCGGTATAGCGCGGGCTGCTGTTGAAAAGATTTTTGAAAGAATTTACGAGGAACCGGAAATGAGTAGCGGACGTATTGTACAAATCATCGGCGCCGTGATCGACGTGGAATTCCCGCGGGATCAGGTGCCCAGCGTCTACGATGCGCTGATCGTCGATAACAATGGCCTCACCCTGGAAGTTCAGCAGCAGTTGGGTGACGGTGTTGTACGCAGTATCGCCATGGGTTCATCGGAAGGTTTGAGCCGCGGTCTGGCAGTCAACAACACCGGCGCGCCGATTTCCGTGCCGGTGGGTAAAGGTACCCTGGGTCGGATCATGGACGTACTTGGCAACCCGGTCGACGAAGCCGGTCCCGTGGAAGCGGAGGCAAAAATGCCGATCCACCGCAAACCGCCGACCTATGCCGAGCAATCGTCTTCCGTGGATATCCTGGAAACCGGTATTAAGGTTATCGACCTGATCATGCCGATCGCCAAGGGCGGTAAAGTCGGTCTGTTCGGTGGTGCCGGTGTGGGTAAAACCGTCACCCTGATGGAGCTGATCAACAACATCGCCAAGGCGCACTCCGGTCTGTCGGTCTTCGCCGGTGTCGGTGAGCGGACCCGGGAAGGTAACGACTTCTATTACGAAATGAAGGAGTCAGGCGTACTGGACAAGGTAGCCATGCTCTACGGTCAGATGAACGAGCCGCCCGGCAACCGTCTTCGCGTTGCCCTCTCCGGACTGACCATTGCGGAATACTTCCGCGACGAAGGCCGTGACGTTCTGATGTTTGTCGATAACATCTACCGTTACACCCTGGCCGGTACCGAGGTGTCGGCACTGCTTGGCCGTATGCCGTCCGCGGTGGGTTACCAGCCGACCCTGGCGGAAGAGATGGGCGCCCTTCAGGAGCGCATTACCTCCACCAAGACCGGCTCCATCACCTCCTTCCAGGCGGTTTACGTTCCCGCGGATGACCTGACCGACCCCTCGCCCGCGACCACCTTTGCCCACCTGGATGCAACTCTGGTTCTGTCCCGTCAGATCGCCGAGCTGGGTATCTACCCGGCGGTTGATCCGCTGGACTCCACCTCCCGGCTGCTCGACCCCCTGGTGATCGGTAACGAGCACTACGAAGTGGCCCGCGGGGTGCAGTCGGTGCTCCAGCGTTACAAGGAACTGAAAGACATCATCGCCATTCTCGGCATGGACGAGCTGTCCGAGGAAGACAAGATGGTTGTGGCCCGCGCCCGGAAAATCCAGCGGTTCCTGTCCCAGCCCTTCTTCGTGGCGGAAGTGTTTACTGGCAGCCCCGGTAAATACGTGTCTCTCAAGGACACCATCGCCGGCTTCCAGGGCATCCTCAACGGCGACTACGACCATCTGCCCGAGCAGGCGTTTTACATGGTCGGCTCCATTGATGAAGCCGTGGAAAAAGCCGCTAAGTAATTTCGCCTAAAGGGGCTAAGATAATGGCTATGACCTTTCACTGTAATATTGTCAGCAGCGAGGAATCGCTGTTTTCAGGTCTGGTAGAGTTGCTGGTGGCCACCGGTTCCCAGGGGGAACTGGGTATAAACTATGGCCACGCGCCGTTGCTCACCGACCTGAAGCCAGGGCCCGTCCGCATCGTCAAGCAAAACGGCGAAGAGGAAGTCTATTACCTTTCCGGCGGTTTTCTGGAGGTGCAGCCCCATGTGACGTCGATCCTGGCGGATACCGCCCTGCGCGCCGACGACATCGATGAGGCCGCTGCACTGGAGGCCAAGAAAGAAGCGGAACAGGCGATGCACAACCAGAGTGGTGAGTTTAACTACTCCCGTGCCGCCTCCCAACTGGCGGAAGCCGCTGCGCAGCTGCGTACCATTGAGGAATTGCGCCGCAAGGCCAGGGCAACCCGCTGAAACAGCGAACCTAGGGTGGGCAGCTGCGGCTGCCCTTTTTTTTGTCCGAACCTTGCGTGGTTGTCGCTGTTCTCTTCTTGGTGGCGACTTGTCTACAATGGCCCCGGGCGACAGGAGACTGAGAATGCGAGTGGATATTGTGGTACTGGCCGCGGGCAAGGGCACGCGAATGAAATCGGCAATGCCGAAGGTTTTGCATTGCCTTGCCGGACGCCCCCTTCTCGGTCATGTGCTGGACCGGGCCCGTCAGCTGACGGACACCGATGTTACTGTCGTCGTCGGCCACGGCGCGGATCAGGTCAAGACGGCCTTCGACGGCGACGGCATACGCTGGGTGGATCAGACAGAGCAGCTGGGCACCGGTCACGCACTTCAGCAAGCGCTACCCTCGCTGCGGCCCGATGCCATCACCCTGGTACTCTATGGCGACGTTCCGCTGATTGCACTGCCCACCCTTCAGGGCTTGGTATCCCGGGTGAGTGACAGCAGCCTTGGCCTGCTAACGGTGACACTGGACAACCCCGCAGGCTACGGTCGAATTGTGCGGGACCAAAGCGGAAACGTTGTCGGTATTGTCGAGGAGAAAGATGCCAGCGACGCCCAGAAAGCGTTGCGGGAAGTCAATACCGGAGTGCTTGCGCTGCCGCCAGGTCTCGCGGCCAGACTACTCGGGCAGATCGGCAACCAGAATGCCCAG
Source organism: Porticoccaceae bacterium (assembly GCA_002702725.1). Classification (GTDB taxonomy): domain Bacteria; phylum Pseudomonadota; class Gammaproteobacteria; order Pseudomonadales; family Porticoccaceae; genus NAT127. The sequence goes on along the minus strand of PABE01000135.1, from coordinate 19,867 downwards.
GGGGAATACTATCTCACCGATATCATCGCACTCGCGGTTGATCGGGGGTTCACGGTCAACACCTCTCAGCCATCCGCCAGCTATGAGACAGAGGGTGTAAACAGCCGCTATCAACTCAACCGTCTGGAACGGATTTACCAGCGGCAGCGGGCTATCCAATTGATGGATGCCGGGGTTACCCTCGCGGATATGCACCGCTTTGATTGTCGCGGCAACCTCACCTCTGGCGAGGATAGTTTTATTGACCTCAATTGTGTCTTCGAGGGCACTGTCACAATGGGATCCAACGTATCCATTGGACCCAATTGTCTGATCTGCGACGCCGTTATCGGTGACAATGTCACGATCAAGGCCAACACGGTGATCGAGGGGCCGGTCACGATAGCGGCCAATGTCGAAGTCGGTCCCTTTGCCCGGCTCAGGCCGGGCACGGTACTTGAAGAGCAGGCGCGCATCGGCAATTTTGTCGAGACCAAAAAATCCCGTATTGGTCCCGGCAGCAAGGTCAACCACCTGACGTATATCGGGGATACGGAAATCGGCCGGGACGTCAACGTTGGTGCCGGCACAATTACCTGCAACTACGACGGGGTGAACAAGTTCCAAACCACCATCGACGACGGAGCCTTTATTGGCTCCAATACCGCCCTGGTGGCGCCGGTTACCGTGGGCAAAGGGGCGACAGTGGGCGCCGGGTCCACCATTACCCGTAATGTCGCGGACGGGGAACTGGCCGTCGCCCGGGGCAAACAGAAATCCATCGCCGGCTGGCAGCGCCCTGCCAAAATCGAAAAGGACTGAATTATGTGCGGTATTGTTGGTGCTGTGGCCCAGCGCAATGTTGTCGAAATTCTGGTCGAAGGGCTGAGGCGACTGGAATACCGGGGCTACGACTCGGCGGGCGTTGCCCTGGTGAATGAAAAACAGGCGCTATCGGTCGCCAGGACCGCCGGCAAGGTGAGTGCCCTTGAGGCGCTGCTCCAGGCCAGGCCGGTGAGCGGTAAGATCGGCATCGCCCATACGCGCTGGGCGACCCACGGAGTGCCCAGTGAAAGGAATGCCCACCCGCATCGATCCGGCGATATTGCCGTGGTCCATAATGGCATTATTGAAAATTACGCGGCCCTCAAGGCGGAGCTTGAACAGCAGGGATACCGGTTCGAGAGCCAGACCGATACTGAAGTAATCGCCCACCTGATTCATACCTGCAAATCTTCCGGCCTCACGATCGAGGAAGCGGTGCGCAGCGCCATTTCACGGCTTGAAGGCGCCTATGCCCTGGCGGTGATCAGTGCCGACGATCCCGACACGCTGATCGGCGTGCGCCACGGCAGCCCATTGGTGTTGGGAGTTGGCATCGAGGAGAATTTTCTCGCCTCTGACCAGCTCGCCCTGCGTCCCGTGACCGACAGGTTTGTCTTTCTGGAGGAAGACGACTTTGTGGTGGTCTGCCGGGAAGGCTATACCATTACCAATCCCCGCTGTGATGTGCAGGATCGACCGGTGGTGAGTCTTGACGATGACCCGAGCCATGGCGGCAAGGGACGTTTTCGACACCACATGATCAAGGAAATCTACGAGCAACCGGCGGTGCTCCAGGCAACCTGCGAGGGGCGTATCAGCGACCGGCAAGTGTTGCCCGCTGCCTTCGGCCCGGACGCGGAATCACTGCTGGCGGATATCCGGGCTGTGCATATCGTCGCGTGCGGAACCAGTTTCCACGCCGGTCTGGTGGCGCGCTACTGGATAGAATCCTGGGCGGGCATTCCCTGCCAGGTTGAAGTGGCCAGTGAATACCGTTACCGGGACGTGGTGGTGCCGGACAAGACGCTGTTCGTGACCATTTCCCAGTCCGGGGAAACCGCCGATACCCTGGCGGCTTTGCGGGTGGCCAAGGGCGCGGGCTATCACGGATCCCTGACGATCTGCAATGTCGCCAACAGTTCCCTCGAGCGGGAATCGGATTATTCGCTAATGACCCGCGCCGGGCCGGAGATCGGCGTCGCCTCCACCAAGGCGTTCACTACCCAGCTGGTGGCATTGCAGATCCTCGCCCTCACCCTGGCCAGATTTCAGGGCGCCAGTGCCGAGGATGAAGCCGAGCGCGTCATGGCACTGCACACCCTGCCGACCCTGTGCGAGAAAGTGCTGGCGCTGGACAGTGCCATTGAACGAACCTTTGAGCCCTTCGTGGAAAAGCACCACGCCCTGTTCCTTGGCCGCGGCGAGCAATACCCCATTGCGCTGGAGGGTGCGCTGAAGCTGAAGGAAATTTCCTATATCCACGCTGAGGCCTATCCCTCCGGGGAGCTCAAGCACGGGCCTTTGGCCCTTGTCGACGATGATATGCCGGTGGTCGCAGTGGCGCCCAATAATGCCCTGCTGGAAAAGCTCAAATCGAACCTGCATGAGGTGCAGGCCCGGGGGGGCAAACTCTATGTCTTTGCCGACGCCAACGCCGGCTTCAAGGATGAACCCGGTGTCACGGTACTGAGCCTGCCCCATGTGCCCAAAAGCCTGGAGCCGATTGTCTATACCCTGCCCCTGCAGCTGCTCGCCTATCACGTGGCGGTGCTCAAGGGCACCGACGTGGACCAACCGCGGAATCTGGCCAAGTCGGTGACCGTAGAGTAGTCTTGCCTTTCTGTGTCGGGCGGATTTGTAAATCTTACGGTCGTGTTTTCCGCAGTGAATTGCGGTGTCTCAGTAGGGAGCGTTGAGAGTTTGTCGCCCATTTAGCGCGCCTCAAGTCACCCAGTAAGTATCGGAAGGGAATCGCAGTGACCTTATATCTGGCAGGGAAAACCAGGTTCTTAGGACAGAACGGGCTTTTGTACGCGGCGATTATCGCTTGCCCGCTGGTGATCCGTCTTATACTGATGATGGAGCGCCAGGTGACACCGGGACTGCCCGATGCCATCGGTGTGTTATCCGATACTTCCGCTGGCATTTTGGTGATTTTGCTGGTTGCGGTTCTGCTGCACTGCAGTAAAGTTCTGGCTGCCCTTGCGGCGGGCGGCTGGCTGATCGTTAATATTGCTGCCCGCGAATACATTGCTTTTTTTGACTCACCCTACGCACTGGCCCATGTCTCTTATCTCTTTGATAAAACTTTTTTTCTCGGGTCCGTACAGTACATCCAACACGCCCTGGCCTGGATCGCTGCTTTATTGGTTTTGGTCTGGTTAGTAATTTTAGCTACGAAGCCTGGTCCGGCGGTACTCTGTCCACTGCTTGTGGCTTTCCTTGCGGTTTCCGGCCTGAATGTGTTTGTTGAACGGGTCCCCGGCAAACAGGAATGGCGGCAAAGAAATTTCGCCTATGCAAACCTGTTCCCCGATGTCACCTGGCTAGACAGCCGTGAAACAGAGGTGGACATTCCCGGCACGATATCGGAGCGATTCATCGCTGAGCCCCAAGCGCTATTTGACCCGGATCTCACCGGTCGTCGTTGGCTGGATAGCAATCGTGGCCGGCCGAACGTCCTGCTCGTTATTCTCGAGGGGATTTCCGGAGGGCATATTCCGGTAATTGCTGATCATCATGGCATCGAAGCGGAGGAACGGCTCGGTAATCTCAACGAATTGGCCCGGCGGGGCGTATATGCTTCGTCATTTGTTGCCCAGCAGCGTCAGACCGATCGAGGCCTCTACGCGCTTCTGTGCGGTGACTACCCGAAATTGTTGGTGGGCAAACCGCGCATGGAAGAATACATCGGGTTCAACAAGCGGATTTGCCTCCCGGAAATACTGAGGGACAACGATTATCGGACCATCTATCTCCAGGCCGCGCCCCTGCCGTTCATGATGAAGGACCAGTTCATGCCGCTGGCCGGTTTTGAAGAATCCCGCGGCAAAAAGTACTTCAGGCATGGTTATGCCCAGACCGAGTGGGGCGTAGATGATCGAGCGTTCCTCGAACAAAGCCTCGAATTACTCGGGGAATTGCGTATGGGAAAATCGCCCTGGTTTCTGACCTTGTTGACTTCTGGTGCGCATCATCCCTTCAGCGTGCCGCACGAATTCAGGCCGGAACAGGTCCGGGATAAACGCCAGCGGGCCCTGCTGTGGTTGGACGAGGCTATCGGAGTCTTCATTGATAAGTTGGACGCGGCAGGGGTTCTCGACGACACCCTGGTGATCATTACCAGTGACGAGTCCTCAGGTATCACCGCTCCCATTGAGGACACGGCTCTGCGACTTTCGCAAAACTGGGGTTTTATGATCGCACTGACACCCGAGCAAGAACGTCGGCATTTACGACAGCCAATTTTACAGAGCGATTTAGCACTCTCCGTACTTGATTATCTCGGGTTATCAGAGAGCACTCACTTCGCCGGGCGCAGCTTCTGGAGAATTTACCCCGATAACAGGCCTGTTGTTTTCGGCAACGTCTATTTTCGCGAGACTTCCCTTTTGATCAAACAAAATCAGATTCTAACCTGCAAGGAAACCAATCGAGACTGCGCCCTGTCGACAATCCACCAGGGTGCCCGTGAGGTAACGACTCAGCTTGTCGCGTCTTCGTCCGAGGCTGTGCGCTTCCTGAAAACTGTCGCTCACCAGAGTGCATTGCCCTGGAAAGAAAGTAAATAAAACCGCGTTGTTGAAATGTATTTGTCTCCCAGTCACCCTGTTTTCATTCTTGCGGCGGGAATGGCTGCAAACGGGCCAGGGAGAGCCCCTGGCCACTTCCGGAACGATTTCTGACTGCGTGAAACCGCTGTCGTCTGTGTGAGCAGGACAAACCCCACCGACCGCTTTGTGAATAATACTTGTCCCTGTCAGCACTGTCCCGGTTGATGAATCACTGGATCTTCAGTTTACCGTTTTCCAGCGGAATCCTGTCTCCGGGTTCATGGTCCATACGGACGGTGCCCTCTTCATCGCCGATGCGGTAGGTGACGTTATAGCCGGTGGTCACATCCTTGCTGTCGTAGACGGTATGGCATTGGGTTTCGGTGGTCGTATAGGTGTCGTCGGCCTGCATTCGCTCCTGGGTTTTCTTGCCCGCGTAGCCACCTGCAGCGGCCCCCGCGACAGTGGCGATTTTCTTGCCGGTGCCACCGCCGACCTGGTTACCCAGAACACCGCCCACCACGGCGCCGGCGACGGTGCCGAGAATCTGCTTGTCATCCCTGGGTTGCTTTTGGCGGGTAACCTGGACTTCCTCGCAGACCTCCCTCGGGGTCTCGACGGTGTCAGTAATCTTTTCTACGGCGAGTACCTCGGCATGGGTGGGGGAAGATTCCTCCAGCAATTTGTATCCGCCGATGGCTGCTCCGGCGGTGGCGATAACCGCGCCGACGACGATACCGGCGATCATTGACTTGTTCATGGTGTTCTCCATTGTAGGTTTGCCAGAGCTTTGATTCCACGGCGCGGAAAAAAGTTCATAGCCTGGGCAGTAAGGATTATGGGGCGGTTACTGTGCTGCCTCCAGCACTTTCCGGTAAGTCTCCCGATAGAGGTTGGTATCTTCGGTACCGAGCTCCAACGCCCTGGCTGCGTGGGGAAGGGCATCAGCGGCGCGATCCTGCGCCAGCAGCGCTTCCGCCAGATTGTTGTAGGCGGGTGCGAAATCACTGTTATCGTCAATGACCTGCCGGTAGGTGTGCTCGGCCTGCCGGTACGCTCCCTGATTGTAGAGGAAGTTACCGAACCCAAGCCCGATATCGGCATCGCCGGGCCATTCCTCGATTCCCCGTTGCCAGACCTCCCGGACCGCAGCCGGTGAGGCAAACTGTTCGAAGGCGGCGGCGGCGAGGAAATAGCGCCTTTTATCGGCATTGGGCGGTATCTGGCCGGGAACCATCGTCACCATGGCCCAGTGATCCGCCCGTCGCCAGGTCCGTTCAAACAACCGCATTGCCATCTCATAGCGCCGCGTGGTTCCCGAGCGCAAAAACAGTTTCTCGGCCTTGAGGTCGTAGCCGACCACGACGGCATAGTGCCATCGGGGATACCAGTCAAGGCCGAGATTCTGGAGAATCAGTACAGGCTGGCCGGCGTCGATAGCATCGAGAAGGGCCTGCAACCGGGGTGGCAGAACGTAGGGCAGCCGCTCGTACTGCCGGCTTGCCGCCACCATTTCCACCTGAAACGATCCCTGTCGCTCGGGCACATAAACCCTGGCTACCAGGGCTTCCGGCGTAACCGCGATGCCACTATGCTGAAGTACAGTGGCCAACGCCGCGGGGCCACACTGATACAGGGCCTGGGGAAAGAACGGTACGTCGACCAGTTCCCGATACGCGGGCTCCCGAACCGGTGTGGAGCCCAGGAGTTTGTCGGTCTGCGGGGTTGTGCTGCACCCGGCCAGCACCAGGAGTAGCGCGATAAAGAGGGTATTTAAAGGTAGTTTCACAGGGGTATGCGGGTGATGTTGCCCCGGAGGCGATGTCCGGGGCAACGGCGGGGCTCAGAGTTTGGGGAAGATATCGATAACGCCGGCAATCTCCAGCAGGATCAGAATGACCAGCACCAGCGCCACGGTTCCGAGGGCGCTGCCGCCGGCGGGCAGGTTAGCCAGATGACCCTGTACCTGGCTGATTTCGCTGGCGGTCATGCTGTTGATGCGGGTTTCCACGTCGGCGGGATCAACGCCAAGGGACAGCAGTTCCTTTTTGACATCGTCTCTCAGCAATTGTTGGGTCAGGGCGTCCCGTTGATCCTGAAGCTCCGCCTTGGATACCAGTGCATCTGTACTTAATAGCGCAGCGTGGGCAGGCATCTGTACGGTTGCCAGGGAGAAAAAAGCCATCATCGCGTAGGCGATAATACGGGCGCGTTTTTTCAAGGCGTGGGACATGGGTGTTCTCCTTGTCGAGCAGGTGGTTGATGAAACAGCTGTTAACATTCACTACAGTAGACCATAAAACCGGCGGAGAAATCCGCAGCAGGTCACAATCCTGAACGCAAGTCATTATAATCGTGAATGATAAAACCGTTTCAACGGCACCCAAGGAAGCAGGATGGCGGATTGATGAATAATAAAGCCCTGGCGCACGCACTCCTCTGGCTCGTCGCCCTTGCACCCGCGGTGGTGGCAGCTTTTCACGCTCCGCCGGCATCGAGCGCCCCCGGCGACTGGCTCAACTTTCTCGGCCGAATCGCGGGCATTGCGGGATTTGGCATGTTACTGGTTGCGGCGGCGGTGAGTTTTCGCCTGCCCGGTGTTGATCGCTGGTTCGGAGGGCTGACAAAACTGTGGAATACCCACCATTTGCTCGGTTGCGGCGCTTTTCTCCTCCTGCTCGTCCACCCCTTGCTGCTGGCCATGGCCGCCGTGCCACTGTCGCTGTCCGTGGCGATCGGTGTGTTGTTCCCGCCGGACGGCGGAGGGGCGGTGTGGCTGGGCTGGATCGCGCTGGTCTCAATGATGGTGTTTATGGCGCCGAGCCTCGGCTTTTTCGGTCCACCGAAGTACCAGCGATGGAAGTCCATTCACAGGCTTTCGGCGGTGACCGCGGTTTTTGGTCTGGTCCATACCCTTGCGCTTTCCCGCTCCATTGAATCCCCCTACAGCCAGTGGTTGTGGTGGACACTGGCCACCCTCGCGTTGGCGGCGTTGGTCTACGGATTGATTCTGGCGCGATGGCGGCATCGCTACCCCTATCGGGTGAGTGTTGTTCACAGGGTTGCGCCCAATGTCGTGGAGCTGTCACTGGAAGCGTTGGCCAGACCAATGGCCTATCGGGCGGGCCAGTTCGTCTACCTGTGCCACCAGCAACGGAATCTGCACGGCAGGGGCGAGGAACATCCGTACACATTGTCGTCGTCCCCGGATGAAGCGGTGTTGCGGGTGGCCGTCAAGGACCTGGGTGACGCCAGTCGAGCCCTGCAGTCGGTGGTGCCGGGCACGGCGGTGGCTCTCACCGGGCCCTACGGTGACTTTTTTCCCAAGTCATCGGGCCGGGAGCTGTGGATTGCCGGCGGTATCGGTATTACACCCTTTCTGGGCCGCGTCCGCTGGCTTGCCGGCCGTGGCGAGGCGGTGGACATCGGTTTGATTTACTGTATTCAGGACGAAGCCAGGGCCCTATTCGTGGAGGAGTTGCGCCAACTCAATGCAACACTGCCCGGGTTCAACTTAACTGTGCATTACTTTTATAAACACGGGCCCTTGTCCTCCGACTTCCTGCGCTACCACTGTCGGGACATCGCCAGTCGCGAGGTCTATATCTGTGGTCCCGGACCGCTACTGCAATTGGCCCGTGATCTGGCGCTGGCGAACGGGGTATCCCGACGGCGGCTTCACACCGAGGAGTTCAACCTGCTATGAAAAAATTCTGCTATTCGGCCTTTATCGCGTTCTGGTCCTGTATTGCCACCCTGCTGGCGGTCAATGTCCTGGCGACCGGCGAAAAGGGGGCGACGCCGGCAACCCCCGGCTACAGCCTCGAAGAGGTTGCCGCCCATGCCGCCGAGGACGATTGCTGGCTGGTCATCGAAGGCAAGGTCTACGACATCAGTACCTATGTGGCCAGGCATCCCACCCCGCCCAGCGTGCTGTTGCCCTGGTGCGGCAAGGAGGCCACCGAAGGCATGCGCACCAAGGGCTATGGACGCGACCACAGCTCGACCGCCTGGGCTATGCTCGAGGAATTCCAGATCGGTGTCCTGGCTGAATCGGCACCATGAAAACCCTCCGGTATCTGATTCCGCTTTTCGGGCTTTACCTGCTGCTGGGTGAACCGGCCCTCGCTCAGGGGCCAGATGCCAGCTGCCTCGGTTGCCATCGCGCTGTCGCCCAGGGGGGCATCAGTCACCGGGTCCACGGACTGGGGGCCGACCCCCAAAGCGGGCAAGCGGGGGTTGGCTGCACAGATTGCCACGGCGCCAGCCAGGCCCATCTCACCAACCCGGGCCAGCCCCCGGATATCCGCTTTGCCCGCGGCCAGAGTGACGGTGAGGAAAAGTGCCTTACCTGCCACACCGGTGAGGCGATTAGCCATTGGGCGTTCAGTGAGCACAGTGCGGCTCAGGTGGGTTGTGCCTCCTGCCATGCCATTCACAGTGCCATTGATCCGGTGCAGGAGCGACAAAGCCAGTTTGAGGTCTGTACCGATTGTCACCAGCGGGAAAAAATGGCCGTAATGAAGTTTTCCCATCACCCGATGGCGGACGGCCAGGTGCAGTGCACTGACTGCCATGCACCCCATGGTGGCAACTCCCTCAGCGGACTCACCGGCCCTACCCTCAACGACACCTGCTACCAGTGCCACGCCGAGAAACGCGGTCCGTTCCTGTTCGAACACGAACCCGTTCAGGACGACTGCAGCCACTGCCACCTGCCACATGCATCCGTCAATGACTCCCTGCTCAAGGCCCGGGAGCCGTTCCTGTGCCAGCAGTGTCACATCGCGTCCCGACACCCGGGCCGTCTCTATGACAGCAATCAACTCGGTGGCAGGGATATCAACATCGTCGGTCAGTCCTGCACCAACTGCCACAGCCAGGTGCACGGCGGTAACCAGCCGGCCAGCAGTACCTTCCGGCGATAGGGGGTGACAATGTCCACGATGCGCGCATTGATCGGTTGTGGGGTCGTTAGCCTGGCGGCCACCCCTTCCCTTGCCAGCGCCGGCGACGATGACGTCAGTACCTGGCTGGAGTTCGGTGCCGGCCTCTCGGAAAACGGCAATGGCCGATTCGGCGAATACCGGCAGCTTTTGCAAACGGACCGGGCCTTCGCCCTTGGTGCAGTTGGTTACCAATGGCGTGATGGCGATGACCGTTACCGCAGTGGCGGGTTTCACGCCAGCGCGGACCTGGCGCAAAACCTTGCCGGCGGCTATCTGGCCCGCCAGGGAGACTACCGTATAGGCTTTGATCTGCGGGAATTCGAAGCCATTTCCCGTGAGCGTTTTGTCTCTGTCTATCCGGGGGACGGGTCTGTGCAATCCCTGCCGCCGGACTATGCCGGACTTGCGGGTGCCCGGGGCTTTGTCGGCCATGCCGGAGTGCGTCGGCAGCAGGGCTCACTCGATCTTATGCGCCGCTGGGGGCAGTGGCGTTTGACCGCGACCCTGGCCAGCGAAGACAAGGAAGGCACACGCATTACCGGCGCCAGTGAGCGGTTTGGCGATGCGGTGCTGATCCCGGCGCCGGTGGATCAGCGCCAGGACACCGTCGATCTGCAGCTCGCCTACCAGGGTGGGCAGTGGGTTTTGAATACCGGCTGGTACTACGCCCGGTACACCAACCACGCCCGGTCGCTCACCTTTGCCAACCCGGTCAACACCACCGCGCCCCTGCGAACCCTGGATCTCGCCCCCGATAACGATATCAGCCGCATCAGTCTCGACGGCCACTACCGGTTTGGCCCGGCGCGGCAGGTGTCCTGGTATATCAGTCGCGCCGATGCCCGGCAGGACGACGGATTTCTGGAGCCGCTGATGCCCGCGGGCTCGGCCCTGATCGACTCCCTCGACGCCCGCCGGGTTGATACCGACCTGCGTCTGGCCTACCGCGCCCAGGTAAATGCGCGGTTCGGTTATCGCTTGCGGTGGGACTACCGGGACCGGGACAACCGCACCGATGTGCTGCCGATCTCGGCCACAGGCTTCAGCCATTTGTACGATCACCGGCGCCAGCGCTGGTCTGCGGACGCCCGCTACCGACTGCCGGGCCAGTGGCGACTCCGGGCAGGGCTGGAGTTTGAAGCGGTTGAGCGCACCACCCGCAGCGATATCCGCTTCCGGGACGACCTGGACACAACGCAACTGTGGAGCGAATTGCGCCTGCCCGACCTTGGCGCCCTGGCACTTCGTCTTAAAGTAGTGGCCGAAGAGCGCGACAGCGACCTGTCCGACGCCCGTGAGGCATCCATCTCGGCGCCCTCCCAGGCGTTGCCGGAATACCTGCTGGCCGGTCGCTCCACCCAGTATCAGGTGAGCGGTGATTTGCCGCTGTCCGAGCGGACCCTGCTGGCCGGCAGTTACCGGCGCATTAACGACGATTTCGACAACCCCGCCTACGGGCTGCGGGGCCGCACCAGCGATGAAGTCTCCCTGAATGTTTCCTGGCAGCCGCGCAAGGCGCTTGCGGTCAGCGCCTATGCCCTGTACCAGGCGTTTGAAATCAGCCAGAACGGGCTTGAGTTTCATCCGACGGGCAGCCCGAGCTACGCCAATGCCCCCTGGCGGCAATGGATTGACGACGATAGCCGCACCGTTGGCATCAATTTTCGCTGGCAGGTCAGCCCGGCACTGGATGCCAGCCTGGATATCAGCCACAGCGACAATGACAGCGACTATCGCAGCCGGTGGCTGGCGGATGCCGATACCGGCGAAGTTGGCGGGACCTCCGATACCCTGCCGGGGTTCGGCGTCGACACCCAGCGGATTGAGAGCACAGTTAACTGGCAGTACAGACCGGATCTCCGTTTTACCGTTCGCTACCTGTTCGAACGTTTCCGGGGTGACGACTGGGCCTGGGACGCGGCGGATTTCACCGCCCTTGGGTTCGGCTGGGGCATGCCGTCCTACGATGGTCATGCGGTGATGGTTTCGGTGCGACACGATTTCGACAGCCTGTGATAGGGTTTGCGGTGTTCCGGCCGCAGGCGGGCAAAGCGAGGTAACAACGGGGCGGACCCTGGCAATGCAACCGGGGATCGAATCGTTGTCACACTGCGCCACCGGCCCCTTTTCACAAGAGACCTTACATGGACTATCAAATCACCTGGCTGACCGGCTCCCTGCTGGTGGCGTCCGGGGTTCTCGCCGGGTTTATCAACGCCCTGGCCGGGGGCGGCTCCCTGCTTACCCTGCCGGCCCTGATGTTGCTGGGCATGCCCGCCGATATTGCCAACGCCACCAACCGGGTCGGCGTGTTTTTGCAATCCCTCGAAGGTACCCGCAGCTTTAACCGCCACGGCAAGCTGGCCAGGGACGCCATCGTGCCGATCCTGGTGCCGACGGTGTCCGGTTCACTGGCCGGGGCGCTGATTGCCTCCTACCTGCCCGCCACGGTGCTGGAACCGGTGCTGTTGCTGACCATGATTGCCATGGCCGTGTTGATCGTATTGCGCCCCGCCACCGTTGCGCCGCCCCTGGGCACCGAGCCCCTGAGGCTGAAGGATTCCCCCATCGGCTGGATCAGCCTGTTCGCCGCCGGGCTCTACGGCGGCTTTGTTCAGGCGGCAGTGGGCTTCGTGCTGATCGCGGCGCTGGCCGGTGCGCTGCGCTACGACCTGGTGCGCGCCAATGCCCTGAAACTCGCCTGTACGGCCATCTTCAGCGGTGTGGCGCTGGTGGTGTTCGTGATCCGCGACCAGGTGCTGTGGGTTCCGGGCCTGATGCTCGCCCTGGGCACCGTGGTGGGGGTGCGCCTGTCGGTCAGGGTGGCGATTTCCGTCGACCAGAATGTCCTTCGCTGGGTCCTGCTGGTGATGGTCATCGCCGTGTGTCTGGCGGCCTGGCTCAAGTAGCTGGCAATGGCCAGACAGGGAGAGCGCCACAACAGGATCCGTTCGATGACCGGCCTGCCGGCCAGCATCTGGGCACTGGGCTTTGTCTCCCTGTTGATGGACACCTCCTCGGAGCTGGTGCACAGCCTGCTGCCGGTGTTCATGAGCACCGTGCTCGGTGCCTCCATGGTGACCATAGGGGTCATTGAAGGTGTCGCCGAAGCCACCGCCGCGATGGTGAAAGTTTTCTCGGGCGCCCTCAGCGATCACCTGCGCAAACGGAAAATTCTCCTGCTGGTGGGCTACGGGCTCGCGGCGCTGACCAAACCGGTGTTTCCACTCGCCAACGCCATCGGCTGGGTGTTTGCCGCCCGCTTTGTCGATCGCATCGGCAAGGGCATTCGCGGCGCCCCGCGGGATGCCATGGTGGCGGACCTCGTCGAGCCCGCCCGGCGCGGCGCCGCCTACGGTCTTCGCCAGGCGCTGGATTCCGTGGGCGCCTTTCTCGGGCCGCTGCTCGCCCTGGGGTTGATGCTGCTCTGGGCGGGCAAAATCCAGTGGGTTCTGTGGGCGGCGGTAGTGCCCGCTGTACTGGCCGTGGTGGTGTTGATGTTCGGTGTACGTGAGCCCTCACTTACTGATCAGGCTAATGAATCAGGGGCCTGTGAGGATTCAGCGCCAACATCGCAGGCTGCCCGCAATCGCTTCAGTCGACTGAATCTGTCGCAGTTGTCCCGCGGCTACTGGCTGGTGGTGGCCCTCGGTGCCTGCTTTACACTGGCCCGCTTCAGCGAGGCGTTTCTGATTTTGCGCGCCGATAATATCGGCCTGGCGGTGAGCTTTGCGCCACTGGTGATGATCGCCATGAATGTCGTCTATGCCCTCGCCGCCTACCCGGCGGGCCGGCTGGCGGACCGGGTGCCGACCCGTCGACTGCTGTTGCTGGGACTGGCCCTGCTGGTGGTGGCGGACTGGTGGCTGGCCTGTGCCCAATCGACCCTGTGGGTATTTGCGGGAGCGGGATTCTGGGGCCTGCACATGGCCATGACCCAGGGCCTATTGGCCAAACTGGTGGCCGATTGCGCGCCGCAACATCTGCGCGGTACGGCCTTCGGTCTGTTCAATCTGGTAACCGGCTTTTCCCTCCTGCTGGCCAGCGCCATGGCCGGCCTGCTGTGGACAGCCTTTGGCCCGGCGGCCACGTTTGCCGGCAGCGCCGTCTTCGCCGCGCTGGCGGCATTGGGCATTCTGTTTTCACCCAGATGGCAGCAAGCCGGGGCCTGACTCACACCGGCAAGGCCGTGGTGTTCTGGGGCGATTTCAGCACAAACGACGAATGCACACCGGAGACGCCTTCAATGCGGGTGATCTTGTTGAGCAGAAACTGCTGATAGCCGTCCATGTCCTCCACCACCACCTTGAGCAGGTAGTCGGCATCCTGACCGGTGATCAGGTGGCACTCCAGCACCTCCGGGTAGCGGGCAATCGCGCCCTCGAAGCGGTCGAAGCGCTCCGGGGTGTGCTTGTCCATGCTGATATGAATAAACGCCATCAGCTTCAGCCCCAGCTTGCGGGCGTTCACCCGGGCCACGTAGCCCTCGATAATCCCCGCCTCTTCCAGCCGCCGCACCCGGCGCAGGCACGGTGACGGCGACAGGTTCACCGCCTCCGCCAGATCCTGGTTCGAGATGCGCCCGTCCCGCTGCAGGCGGCGCAGAATAGCCTCATCATAGCTATCAATATCCATTTTATTGCCCGTTTAATCTCAATAATGAAATATTATTGCGCAAACTGTCGATATTGACAAAGAAAACGCAATCCGATGCCCGCCGGCCCGCAGTACACTGGCCATCCTGAAAAAAGCAGCGGGCCACAAGCCCCCGGCAACGCCACAGGGTGCCAACCCCTTACCCTGATGACGTTGCCGCTTTTTCAGGGGTTCATCAACCACTATCGGAGAACACCATGATCACCCACCCCGCCAGCAAATACCGGCCCTTTGCCCCCGTGCAGCTGGACGACCGCCGCTGGCCCGGCCGCACCATCGAAAAGCCCCCCATCTGGATGAGCACCGACCTGCGGGACGGCAACCAGTCCCTTATCGACCCCATGTCGGTGGCAACCAAGCTACGCTTTTTCGAGATGCTGGTGGAGATCGGCTTCAAGGAAATTGAAGTGGCCTTCCCCGCCGCCTCCGACACCGACTTCAACTTCGTGCGCCGGCTGATCGAGGAAAACCGCATCCCCGACGATGTCACCATCGAGGTGCTGACCCAGGCGCGGGAAGACCTGATCGCCCGCACCGTCGAATCCCTGGTCGGCGCCCGCCGCGCCATTGTGCACATGTACAACCCAACGGCGCCGGAGTTCCGACGCATCGTTTACAACACCGATGTCGCCGGTGTTCAGGCCATTGCCGAACAGGGCACCCGCTGGGTCAGGCACTACACCAGCCAGCACCCGGAAACAGACTGGGTATTCCAGTACTCACCCGAGGTGTTTTCCGGCACCGAGTTGCCGGTGGCAAAACAGGTCTGCGACGCGGTCAGCGCCATCTGGCAGCCGACACCGGAACGCAAGATGATCATCAACCTGCCGGCGACGGTGGAGATGTCCACGCCCAACGTCTATGCCGACCAGGTGGAATGGATGGACCGCAACCTGGCCCGCCGCGACAGCATTATCATCAGCGTGCACCCGCACAACGACCGGGGCACCGCCGTCGCCGCCGCCGAGCTGGCCGTCATGGCCGGGGCCGACAGGGTTGAGGGCTGCCTGTTCGGCAACGGTGAGCGCACCGGCAATGTCGATATCGTCACCCTGGCCCTGAACCTGTACACCCAGGGGGTGCACCCGGGGCTGGATTTCTCCCGCATCGAAGCCATCCGCCACACCGTGGAGGAATGCAACAACCTGCCCGTGCACCCGCGCCACCCCTACGCCGGGGAGCTGGTCTTCACCGCCTTCTCCGGCTCCCACCAGGATGCCATCAAGAAGGGCTTCGCCCAACGCAACGACGCCGAAATCTGGGAGGTGCCCTACCTGCCCATCGACCCCGCCGACCTCAACCGCGGCTACGAGGCGGTGGTGCGGGTCAACAGCCAGTCCGGCAAGGGCGGCGTCAGCTTCCTGCTGCAACAGCAATACGGCCTGGAACTGCCCCGCCGGTTGCAGATTGAATTCAGCCGCGTGGTGAAACAGTTCACCGACCGCGAGGGCCGGGAAGCCACCAGCGCCGATATCTTCGCCCTGTTCGAGCGGGAATACCTGCACGCAGATGCCCCCTACAGCTTCGCCGATGCCGATGTCACCACCCACAGCCACGGCGACAAGGGCGCCACCGAGGTGCAGATCCGGTTTGCGGTCAATGGCGAGACCAGAACCGTCAGCGGCATTGGCAACGGCACCATCGACGCGGCCATCAAGGCCCTGGGCGGCAACATCCATGTCATTGACTACCACGAACACGCCCTGGGCACCGGCTCAGCGGTGGAGGCCGTCTGCTATATCGAGATGCAGATCGACGACGGCCCGGCAATCTTCGGCGTGGGTATTCACCGCAATATCGTCAGCGCCGCTATCAAGGCCGTGTTCAACGGGCTCAATCGGCAGGGCGTGGCGCAGGATGAGTTGGTTAATCAGGAGAATGCGGCCAACGCTTGAGACAGGGAAAACCCAAAAGCCGGGGTTAATGCCAGCTCCGGGTTTTTATATCTTCAAAAGATTACTCAGCGGGCTGCGCACACCATGGGCACCCTGTTTCAATACGTGGGTATACGATGTACAGGACGTACAAGTACCGCGTGAGGCAGGACGCCGGGAGCGGTTATCTCAGTGGTCTTCACGTCACTGTGCCCCGGTTGCAGCTGCACAGTGCGTATGTCTGCCCCCGACTGGAGAAGATGAGTGGCAAAGGAGTGCCGCAGTGTGTGGCATGAAACCGCCTTGCGAATACCGGCACCACGGGCTGCTTTTCTTACCAGTTTGTTCAGGTTATTCTCATCGAAATGATGACGTCGCAGGCAGTTACTTGCCGGGTCGATGCTCAAACGGGACGCAGGGAAGAGATAATGCCAACCAGGATCAAGCGGCGCAGAAGGATACTTGCGGGCGAGGGCGTCCGGCAACCACACCCCGGCGTATCCCGTCACCTCCCTGTCGCTTGCAAGAACAGCCTCAACCCGGCTGACCTGTTCCCGCAAAGGCCCCGGCAACTCATCCGCCAGCGTCACCGCGCGGTGCTTGCCGCCCTTGCCGCTGATCACCCTGACCTGTCGATAGTCAAAATCGATATCCTTGACCCGCAAGCGCACCAACTCGATACGCCGCAAACCCGAGCCATACAACAGCGCCACCATCAGGTAATGAACCCCGCTCAATGTCGCCAGCAACGCGCCAACCTCGACATGGGTCAGCACCACCGGAAGTTTCCGCTGCCTTTGCGAACGGTTGAATCCCCTCAAATCCCCCACGGTTTGGCCCAAAAACCTCACCTTGAGAAACACGACCGCGCTCAAGGCCAGTGCCTGGGTGCCGGACGACACCTGCCGCTCGGTCGCCAGGAACGTCAAAAATCGTTTGATATGTTGATCGCCCAGTGTCGAAGGGTGCTGCTTGTCGTTGAACAGTATAAAAAGCCTGATCCAGTACAGACAGGAACCAATGGTGCGACGGCTGTAGCGCCGCACATGCATGAAATCCTCGATGGATTTGAGAAAGGGGGATCTTGCCATGGCCAACACCTCGTCCTTGAAATGCCTGTGGCAAAAGTGACCTTTTGTAGGGGCCGTTGTCGAGGCTGGATACCTTTTTATGTGGGAATAATTCAAGCTGAGGATCTTATTGTATGAAAAACAGGAAGATAGAAACGCATGAAATCCCATGGGTGTGTTTAAAAGGTATACCTTCCAAGATTGTTAATGAGGTAAGACATACCTCATTAACAGGCTGTTATGTTGCTAAGCAAGGATCACGATAAATGCCTGAATCCAATTTGGATATTGCCGAAATTGTCGCGATGAAGCGGCAGGAACTAGGCGGCGAAGAAAATGACGTGCTCGAGCGCCTAGATTTGAGTACTCAGTCGATTCATCACCGGGCGCAGTTTTGTGAGTATCACTATTCCGTTCTAGAAGAGATAGTATCGGAAGGGAGTCTCATTTTAGACCGACTAGGGGCATATCGGAGATCTGGCGACACTGTGGCTGTCCGCTTCGTCTATGAAGCAAATATCTTCGCATTTATTCAAAACCTGCATGCATTACTAGATTCCTTTCCTTACGCGCTCAATTTATTCTTTCCAGTTACTGATCCTGAAAGTTCTGATGTGGCGTGGAACAAGAAATTCATGGCGAAGTATCGCGGCTTTTCCTTTAGTGGGGAACTTACAAGTTTTTGTGTAAATGAAGAATTTCAGCTGCTGCGAGGCTATACGAATGCCATGAAGCATAGAACCCTTCTGCGTGTGAAGAATAATTGGCGACACCTCGAGTTTGAAGAAATGACCTATGAAAGTGTCTCTCTCGATAGTCAGGGTGGTTTTTGTAGGACTCAGAAAACAGCACCTAAAGTGAATGTAATGGACTATCTAGTTAGGTGTCATGACAGTCTTATCCCAGCCTATTTTAGGCTGTGGGAAGAGGTCAAGAATGAGAAGATCAATGTTCTTTCCAGCGCAACATAACAATTCGCTGCACTAGACATTTGACTCGCTGCTCGGTTTGGCTGCGCCAAGCCCTCACATCGATTCAAATGCCGCTGAGCTCAGGGGTTATGAGTATGTATAGAGTAGGGCATGAATCAAGAACTTAAGGAATGCTTTGATAACGTAAAAGATAGTGTGAATGCTGCGCTCGGGCATTATCAAATATGGTTCACCCTTCGTGGCAAAGGAAAGGCGATCGACGAGTACTACGATGACATGAACGACTATAGGTTCGTCGATTTCTTTCGAGCTTCCAATATTGCCCATTACAAGCTAATGTTTATCGAAACAGGTTGTATTTTTGATACAGATGACCGCACTGATCGGTTCAGACGCCTTAAAGAGCTTATGAATGAAAATGGTTTAAGCGAATTGTCCGAAAAGTTCGGAGATCGCCTGAAGCCTTACAAGGCATTGGTATCTAACATCCTCACCGTACGCTCAAAGCTTATCGCACATAAAGAATCCGGAGTTGAGCCTCCTGAGCTTTACCAAAAGCACGGAATAAAGCCCGACGACATTAAGGATTTGCTGTTGTGTCTCGCTGCACTAATGAATGAGTTGGAGAGTGAACTGAATGGTGGGGCAAGCTGGAGCACCATTGGTCCGACGGAAAGGTGGGAAAAGGCTACATATGGCTTGCTCGAGGTCCTTAGAAAGGGTCGAAACTCATAACAAGCGCAAGCACGCGGACCAATTCTTCGCTGCGCTAAAAATTGCCCGGTGTTGCGGGCGTTAGGCAATACAATCTGGAGAGCACTGGATGCCGGAAAATAAAATAGCCAGAAAGGAAAGCGAAGTATTTAAAGAACTAGAAGTCCTTTGCCAATCTCCCGGTTACATTCACGCAATCGCATATTTCTGTTTTCGCGATAATACTATCAGGTACGCTGATGAAGTGAAGCCTGAAGATGTATTGCAACAATTCTCAATGGAGCGTTTGGTAAGAACAGAAATATCTACACTAATTGGACTGGCAAGTAAAAAGGATATCGATGAAACATTACCTTCGCCAGAAGTGATGCAGGAATATATTAGTGAAACAGATGCTTTACTTCAGGAGTTGCATCATTCCATGATGCC
This sequence comes from Porticoccaceae bacterium, assembly GCA_002702725.1. Lineage (GTDB taxonomy): Bacteria > Pseudomonadota > Gammaproteobacteria > Pseudomonadales > Porticoccaceae > NAT127. Next base: position 666 of record PABE01000135.1, on the reverse strand, counting down.
GCCAATGCAAGAGATATTTGACCCAAATAGAATTGGGGATGATGACTTTAACCCTTTCAATTCTGGCGCTGTATTAAGAGAATCAATTTTTTATGGGGGTGAATCAGCATACCACTTTCAGTATAGGGATCTATCTGAAGATAAGTATAGAAAAGATAACGCATGGCTTATTGAAAACAAGGGCTATTCACTTGAGCAAGCCATGTCTGTTGTATCAACAATTCAGGTGTTACAAAACGATAAGATTAATGATGCTCTTGTTGGTCTAGCAGATAAACATCCAAACGAATGGACTTTCTTTGAAGCTTATACCTTTTCCTTAAGAGAAATAGCCGATAGGTCCGAATTGGATGCGGAGGTTTCTAGAAATGTTATTGAATCCTTTGTTTCGCAAATTGAAAAAAACGACTTCACATCCTTAGATGATTTTAATCCGATAAATGCCTACCCAATAATAAAGGTAAAAGAAGATAAATACTTACTGTTTCAGAATTACAGTTTGGTAGAGGCGTTATACGAAACACCATTTTTTTGGTTCAATTCGGATGCAGCGTACAGAAGCATTGCGATGGGTCTGTAGTGGTCTAATAGAACCGGACACTTTAATGAGAGACAATAAACGTCAACCATTAAGGTGTCAGTATGAATCAGAAACGCAGTTACAAA